>NZ_VMML01000007.1:0-27287 GCF_013277175.1 Streptococcus sp. 3167
TCAGTCTTATCTACAACCTTAAAGCAGTGCTTTTAGTAACCTGCGGCTAGCTTCCTAGTTTGCTCTTTGATTTTCATTAAGTATTACAGTGAACAATTTTTCTAGCTATTGTAACAAAAAAGTCACCCGAAGGCAACTTTTTTCGTCCATAAACTTTCAAAAGAGAATGGCTTATTCAGAGCTAAAAGCTGCTGCTTGCTGCATTTGGTAATACTTACCCTTTCTAGCCATGAGATCCTGATGATTGCCATGCTCCACGATGTCGCCATCTACCAAGACAAGAATCAAATCCGCATCCTGAATGGTTGACAAACGGTGGGCGATGATAAAGCTTGTGCGCCCCTTCATGAGTTTTGCAAAGGCATCCTGTACTAGCACTTCTGTCCGTGTATCGATGGAGGAAGTTGCCTCGTCTAAGATAAGAATCTTTGGAATAGCCAAAAAGACTCGCGCTATAGTCAAGAGCTGGGTCTGACCGACAGAGAGAGATTCTCCTGCATTTTCTAACTTGGTATCGTATCCCTGTGGCAACTGTTGGATGAAAAAATCTGCATTGGCTGCTTTGGCAGCAGCAATCACCTGCTCCCGACTGGCTTCAGGATTTCCAAAAGCAATATTGTCATGAATGGTTCCTTGCTTGAGCCAGGTTTCTTGGAGCACCATGCCAAACTGCTGTCTCAATGATACTAGGGTATAATCATAAATGGATTGCCCATCCAGCAAGATATCTCCTGAGTTAATAGGATAGAAACGCATAAGAAGATTGATAAGGGTTGATTTTCCTGCACCTGTCGGACCAACGATGGCTACCTTGCTACCAGCTGGAATATCAATAGATAAATCCTTAATCAAAATCTTTTCAGGATGGTAACCAAAAGAGACATGTTTAAAGGAAATAGCTCCCTTAACTTGGTCACTGGTCAAGACTTCCTTGCCTGTTTCAGCAACCTCAGGACTTTCTAAGACAGCATAGACGCGCTCTGCGCAAGCCAGAGCACTTTGCAACTCAGCTAGCACTGAAGAAATATCGTTAAAGGGCTTGGTATACTGTTGGACATAGTTCAAAAAAGTCACTAAACGCCCAATGGTCAAGGTTGACCCCATCATGATACGATAAGCTCCTACTCCAGCTAGAATCGCATAAATGAGCGCATTGACAAAGCGAGTCGAAGGATTGACCGTTGAAGAATAAAAGATGGCCGACTGCGAATAGCCTGCGTAGTTGTCATTAGCCTCACACAGTCTTTTGATAAACTCTACCTGAGCATTAAAAGATTGAATAATAGTCTGCTGGCTAAGCGATTCTTCAATCAACTGAGTCTGAATTCCCCTTGTCTCTGTTTGCTTCTGGAAGAGATGATAGGAGCGTTTGGCAATAAAGCGTGAAACCACCATGGAAAGTGGCGTCAACAGCAAGACTAAGAGAGTCATGAGGAGGTGAATTTGCAGCATGGCTAGAATGCTAACCAAAATCATCAAGACACCAATGAAAAATTGGTTAAAAATCATGGTCAAGCCAGCTGCTAACTGTTCGATGTCCGTGGTTACCCGACTGACCATCTCTCCACTTCCTTGCCGCTCCACAAAAGCAATCGGTAAACGATGGAGCTTATAGATGATTCGCTCTCGCAAGTCTCTGGTATAAGAGAAGATTAGGCGATTATAAAGAAGAGGATTGGCCCATTGTACCAGAGTATTTCCTATAACTACCAAGATCATCTGGAGAAAAATCTGCCAAAAAACTGGTGAAGAACCAGCCACTAGGACTTGGTCGATGACCTGCCCAATCAAGATAGGTAGGTAGATTGATAAGCCAACCTGGGTAATAGTTCCTAGAAAGGCTAGGAAAAGGAGGAAGGGATTGCTTGCTAAATCTTTTGCCAAGCGTGTGAGCGTCTGGTTTGCAGTTTGTCGTCTCATGCTAGTCCTCCTTTCCATGTTGGGATGCATTGATTTCGCGATAAACTTGACTAGATTTCATCAAGTTCTCGTGCTTGCCGATAGCTAGGAGCTCTCCTTTTTCTAAGAGGAGAATCTGGTCAGCCATCTGTAAAGTCGAGGTTCGTTGAGAGATCAAGATTAAGCTCGTATTTAGCAAATTTTCTCGGATAGCTTTCAAGAGCTTAGACTCGGTAATGGTGTCGAGGGCCGAGGTCGCATCATCTAGGATGAGAAATGGAGCTTGGCGCAAGACTGCGCGAGCAATAGACAGCCTTTGTTTTTGTCCACCTGAGAAATTTCGACCTCCTGCCTCAACAGTGGCATCCAAGAGCCCTTCCTTTTCACTAACAAAATCCTTAGCTTGCGCAATCTCCAAGGCCTGCCAGAGTTCCTGGTCAGATACTTCTTGATGTAAACCTAGAGTCAAGTTAGAACGAATGGTTCCCTTAAAGAGTTCGACTTTTTGGGGCACATAGGCAATCCAAGACCGCCACTGCTCCAAATTAAGAGGACTACGTCCATTTCGATAAAGGTCTATACTCCCCTTGTCTGCTGGATAAAGTCCAAGTAAGACTTGCACCAAGCTTGATTTACCAGAACCAGTTCCTCCGATGATACCAAGGATTTGCCCTTGCTTCATATTAAAGGAAATGTCTCTCAGAGAAGGCTGGGCCGCATCAGGATAGGTAAAGGTCAGTTCTTGAACTTGTAAAACCTGATCACTGCTAGCTTGCTTTTGTTCTAATTCTGAATGAATATCTTCTGGAGCCTCAGCAAAAACTTCCTCGATTCGCTTAGCTGAGATGTAGGACTGGTTGAGGGAATTGATCAGCATGGCTAGCTTGACCAATTCCACCAAAATCTGTAAGAGGTAATTGATAAGAGCAATGAGAGCACCTTGACTGAGCACTCCTCCTTGAATTGAAATATAGCCTTGCCAGATAATAACGAGAAGAGTTCCATTGACAATCAGATAGGTCAGAGGTGTTAATAAACTAGACCAGAAACCTGTCTTTTCTTGTAATCTAGCATAAACTTGGTTAAGGGTTTGAAAAATCTGTAACTCTCGTTTTTCTTGACCAAAAGCACGAATAACCCGCATCCCTTGCAATTGCTGGCGCGTTTCCTGAACCAGTTGGTCCGTTTTCTTTCTGAGACTACTGTAGAGAGGATTGACCAATCGAGATAACCCTACAATGACAATGGTCAAAATGGCAACCATGACTAAGAACCAGAAAGTCAACTCAGCTGAGATTCGATAAGCCATAAAAATGGCACCAAAAACGATAATGGGCGCTCGCAAAAAGAGACGCAGGAATTGATTGATACCAGTCTGAATCTGGTAGGTATCCGAAGTCAAGCGAGTGACCAAACTAGAAGTTGTCAGACGGTCTCTGCTGTCCTTGGACAAGGAAAGAATATGACGATAAAGATCGTTTGTCAATTCCTTAGCAAAGCCTACTGCTGCCTTTGCTGAGTAAAATTGAGCTATCAAGGCCACTAAAACGCCAATTACTGCAAAGATAAGGAGCAGGCCAATCTGCATCCAGAGATGACCTTGATCTCCCTGAGGTAAAGATTGGTCAACAATCCCAGCAATCACCATGGGAACCAAGAGCTCAAAAACAGCTTCTAACAGCTTGAACAAGGGGGCTAAAATTGATTCCTTGATGTAGGGTTTGAAGTAAGATAATAGGTGTTTCATAAATCCCTTCTATTCATATTCTAGAAATGAAGAAAGTGGGAAGCCCCACTCTCTGTTTTATTTGTTTAAGTAAGGCAATAGATAGCCATATCCTGCTTTTTCCATCTCATCCTTGGCCACAAAGCGTAAAGAAGCAGAATTGATACAGTAACGGAGGCCGCCTAACTCCCGCGGTCCATCTGTGAAAACATGACCCAAGTGAGCGCTGCCTGAACGAGAACGAACTTCAATTCGCTCCATTCCATGGCTCAGATCCTTGTAATAATGAATCAACTCTTTGGAAATCGGACGGCTAAAACTTGGCCAACCACAACCTGAAGCAAACTTATCCTTGGCAAAAAAGAGTGGCTCACCCGTCGTAATATCTACATAAATCCCCTCTTCAAAGGTTTGGTCATAGGCATTGGTAAATGGAGCCTCTGTAGCAGCTTCTTGTGTGACACGATAAGACTCTTCAGATAGACTGGCCTTCAACACCTCTTGACTAGGCTTTTCATAGTTTGCTGCATCAATCAATGGCTTATCAGCATCGGTCACATCGATATGACAGTAACCTGAAGGATTCTTCCTGAGATAATCTTGGTGGTAGTCTTCAGCCAGAATGTAGTGGCGTAATTGCTCCACTTCTACTGCAATCTTTCGACCCAGCATGCGTTCCTGCTCCTGTACCACTGTGTAGATAGCTGGCAAATCTGCTTCATCCTGATAATAAATCCCAGTTCGATATTGGCGACCACGGTCATTCCCTTGTTGATTGATAGATAGAGGATCGATAACTCGGAAATAATAAAGTAAAATCTCTCTGAGTGACACTTCCTTCTCATCGTAAATCACTTGGACCGTTTCTGCATGGTCTGTTTCCTTGATCAACTGGTAATTGGTCGTTTCGACTTGACCATTAGCGTAGCCAACACTGGTTTCTAGCACTCCAGAAATGCGTGAAAAATATTCCTCTAGGCCCCAAAAACAACCACCTGCTAGATAAATTTCTGCCATCTTTATTTCTCCTTTATCACGTTTTTAACTAATACTCTTCGAAAATCTCTTCAAACCACGTCAGCTCACATCTGCAACCTCAAAACAGTATTTTGAGCTAACTTCGTCAGTTCTATCCACAACCTCAAAACAGTGTTTTGAGCTGACTTCGTCAGTTCTATCCACAACCTCAAAACACTGTTTTGAGCAACCTGCGGCTAGCTTCCTAGTTTGCTCTTTGATTTTCATTGAGTATAAACTTCTTTTCACAAAAAGGATATGAAACCCTCTGGTCAAGAGTTTCCCCATCCTATCTTCTATTCTTTATTTTGCTTCTACACGGACACCTTGGGTATCAACTCTCAAGTCATGCAGTTTTCCTTTGAAAGGTTGCTTTTCCAATTCTGCCTTAATCCTTGGCATCTTGTCATGAGAAGCCAGAACCATAACTGTCGGCCCAGCACCAGAAAGGTAGGTTGCATAGGCCCCATTTTCTTTGGTCACTTGCTTAATCATCGCAAATTCTCTTACCAAGTCCTGACGATAGCGCTCATGGAAGAGGTCTCCCTCGATTGCTTGCCCAGCGGTCACCATGTCTCCTGCCAACAAGGCAGCAACCGCTACATTGGCGATAGAACTTGCAGCAACAGCTTCCTTATAAGACAATTTTTTAGGCAAGACACTACGGCTGTCGCGAGTACGTAATTCATAGTTTGGAATGTAAGCTAGAAAATCACACTCTGGAAAGTCTGCTACGATAGCAGAGACTTGCCCTTCAACAGAACTTGCAATAACGAGATTACCATAAATGGCTGGAGCCACATTATCAGGGTGTCCTTCAATCTTGGTCGCTAACTGCAATTTTTCATGATCAGACAAGTCGAGTTGCCCCAATTGGTTGGCTAGTTCAATCCCAGCCACAATAACTGAGCTGGAAGAACCCAAACCACGCGCCAAGGGAACATCACTGGTCATTTTCAAGCGTCTAGGTTTCAAATCTGGTACAATTTGCAAAGCGATTTTGAGCAAGAGATTACGCTCATCATGTGGAATCCATTTGCCAATCTGGTGTTCAATCAACCACTCATCTCCTTCTTCGCAGACCTCAATTTGAAGATACTTGGTTACAGCTACACCGACCGAGTCAAAACCTGGCCCGATATTGGCACTGGTTGCAGGTACAATAATCTTCATCTTATTCTCCTAGCACCTTGAAGGTATTCAAGAGGTCGAATTCTGAAACCTTCTTCAATTCAGCTGAGACATTTTCAAGCTGGGCTTTATTAATCTTGTGTGTGATGATAACGACACGCGCCTTGTCACCCTCTTTGCCATCTTGAAGGATTTGCTTAAAGGAAATATCTTGAGCATTGAAGATTTCAGCCAACTTCAAGACCTGACCTTTTGAGTCTGGAGCCAAGATTGAGAAATAGTAGTTTGCTTTGACATCTTCAGGATTTGCCAAGACCAAGTCACGGCTATATTCGTTGAAGTCTTTGCCAATAGTACCATCATTCAAACGACGAACGATACGGACAATATCAGCTACAACACTTGTTGCAGTTGGTTTTTGACCCGCACCTGGTCCGTAGTACATAGACTCACCAATACCGATAGATTCTACAAAGACAGCGTTCATTACGCCATTCACACTAGCAAGTGGGTGCGCTTTAGGTAGGAAGGTTGGAGTCACTTCTGCAGCAATACCTGAAGAAGTTTCCTCAATAGAACCAACCAATTTCACTACGTAACCAAGCTCTTGAGCTACAGCTACGTCTTCTGGTGTGATATTGCGGATTCCCTTGTGGGCTACATCATCAAAGGCAATCTTCATGCCAAAGGCAAATTGGCTCAAAATAACCATCTTGTAGGCTGCATCAATCCCATCTACGTCATTCGTCGGATCGCTTTCTGCAAATCCTAGACGTTGTGCTTCCGCAAGAGCATCATCGTAAGACCAGCCTTCTTCCACCATCTTGGTCACCATGAAGTTGGAAGTTCCGTTGACTACTCCAAGCACGCGCGTAATTTTATCAGAAGCCAAGGAATTTGCTAAAGTACGAAGAATTGGAATCCCACCAGCAACTGCTGCTTCGTAGTAAAGTGCTACCTTGTTAGCTTGAGCGATTTCTAGCAATTCTGCGCCATGGACAGCCAAAAGGTCCTTGTTAGCAGTAACAACGTGTTTTCCAGCTTCCAAGGCACGAGTGATAAAGGTTTTAGCAGGTTCGATACGCCCCATCAATTCCACTACGATTGTAATGTCTTGATCTGATAAAATATCATCCACATTGGTTACAAAGTTAAAGTCATTCCCTGCTGCAAGTAAGCGATTCTTTTCATCTTCATCCTTGACCAATACCTTAGCAACTTCAATCTCTGAATGTGCTGATTGATTGATTTTTTCTCCATTTTCCTTTAGGAGGAAAGGCACACCACTTGCAACGGTACCAAATCCTAGTAAAGCAATTTTAACTATCATCTTTATCTCCTCGAAATTTTCTAATATAGCCATTATAACAGAATTTTGTGAAAATTCCTATCATAGTAAATCACTATTTCAGTCTAGAAAAGAAAAAAACGAATCTGATGATTCGCTCTTCCTAAAATCTAGAAATAATTTTCCAGAAGTGATTATCCAATCTTTTGCAGATTGGTCACTGCATCGTGATTCATCAAGACTTGGCCATACTCCTGCAAGACTGAACGACTGATGTCACTATCGTCCGCAAACTCGCGCATACGGGCCAACAGCCAAGCTGGATATGGACTTGGATGATTTTCAATATCCACTAAAATGGTCAAATAATAGCGCTCATTCATCTTGTAGAGTTCAGAAGTTTCCATCTCAAAAGTCACTGTCTTAGCAAAAGCCACCAAGTCAGCCAACTTAGCAAAAGAAAGGATGTAGTAGATGTAAGGTTCTTTCTTACTCTCAGCTTCTTGTTCAGCCTGCTCCTGCTCTTCTTCCTTGGCTTCGACTTGCTCTAAAGATTGAATGGCTTCGATATCATCCTTAGTTTTGTCTGCGATGCTCTTTTCTAAGGTTTTAATAAACTCATCTGGCGACATTTGAGCCAATTCTTCCATATCTGGTAAATCCGATAAATCTTCAAAATCTAGATTTTGGTCAATCTTTGATTTGGTTACAAAGACATCAACCTTATCAGGTTTTGGAGTCACACGGAAGCTCAACATACCTGTATCTAGAAAGCTATCAGGCATCTCTAACTCATCCAAGATAGCATAAAAAAACTCTTCTGTTTTTTCTTGAGGGACAAGAAAGTCAGCAATCTCCATGCCACGATCCATCAAATCCTCTAAAGACATCGTGATTTTCAAAGTTGTATCACTAATTTGTTTCATTTTCATTGCTAGTAACCTCATACTTTCAGTTCTATCTATTATACTAGATTTTTACGATTTTATCAAAAGAAGGCTCCTCTATACGGATAGATTTTCCCTAGGGTCTTTCTATAGGAGACTCCAAGAGAAAATTTCTGCAGACAGATAGAAAAAGCCTTCAAAATCAAACTTCTTGTTCGACTTTGAAGACCTAATACATCAGAAAGCTTATAGTTTAAAGGTTGCTACACCGAGGATAGAACGATTTAAGTTTCTAAGAATTTGAAGACTTTGTTCAAATTTCTTATAACGAGTCACTCCGTACTCTTCAACAAGAAGGACTGTATCTCTTTCCAAAAGAGATGATACATCCTGTAAATCTACAAAATGCATTCCTTTTAAAGCCTCTTGACTCTGTTTCAATTTATCTAGGATAGCTTTATTTGAGCTAACGATTGTTAATTCTTGTCCAGCATTTTTGTATGACAAGACATCTGCTAGGTTAGCAATTGTTGTAATCTCTGTTACAAAATCAATTTGATACTGAGAAAAATCACCTGCTCTATTGATTGTTGGATTAAAGAGATAAATCAATACATTCCCCATCACAACCAAAATCACACAAACTACTCCAATAACAGCTAAACGGAGAATCAAGTTTTTCACATTCAATCCAAGTGCTGTCTCACCATTTGCATTCAATTCTTTAGAGTTGATGGTTTCCAATTTTTCAATTTTTACATTTGCAAAAGTGTGTTTAAATTTCTCAATCAATCCATCAATTTTTCGCTCTAACAAATCATTAGCATCTTTACTTGATGTCAAAATTTTCACACCAACCCCTGCATCGTCAATCATATAGTAGACGGTCAATTTTTTCCACCAATAATCATTCGTTGAATTTTTCAAGGTTGTTTCTGTCGTGTCTAATTCACTGGCAATTTTTTTCAACTCACTGGGTTCTACATCATTGAAAAGATAAGCTCCATTCAAATTCCCATCAATCAATTTCCCATAAAAATCACTATAACCACCAATTTGATGATTCAAAATTGTTTTAGCTGAGTCTTCTGGAGGAGTGATTTTATAGCTAAGATAAGTTGAATAACTTGTTGTATCTTTGACAGTGTTTTTATTCCTAACTGCTTTAATTGTAAATGGTACAGCAATGAGAGCAAATAAAGCGATGAGAGCTAAAATATTTGCTTTTCGTTTTTTGTAAAGATTTGCAAATAAATCAGCTACTGAATAATGTTCAAACATGATTTTTTTCTCCTTTGTTTAGTAGATACTGGTTCTCTTTTGTAAGCATTTTTGCTACAAATATAATCACAAGAACAATTCCCCAGAATTGCATTGTAAATAAATTGAAGAAACTTTCTGAAAAGCTACTTCTAGGCATAAAGAATAGATTATTCAAGATGAGTAAAGACAAGGCAAATAGGATTGTTCTTGAACGATAGGCTACTTGCAGCATGGCTATAAATAGCATACCGAGTAAGAGACTAAGTAGAAAGACTCCTATCATACCATAGTCTGTATACAACTCCATGATATAACTACTTCCGATACCATGTCCTTTTAAATATTCCTTGTTCAAAACAAGATAGGACAAATTGTGGGCATAACTATTACTATCAATAGCTAGCTCCACACTATTGGTTGTATGTTCAAAGGCTTTTCCTCCGAAAATAGCCCCCAAGCTTCCCCTTGCAAAATAATCAAGGACAGAACCAAATGTAAAATTACGGAAATCTCGGTAAGGGAGGCTACTGTTAAATAGAAAACCTCGAGCCAGAACGCCAAAACTGGTTCCTTGTTTATAGATAAAGTCAAGCAAGATATCCCAGAAACCTGTATGGGAAACCTGGACATTATCCCGTACATAATTGAGCACTCCCATTGCTAACATGAGAATAGGAGAACCTACAAAAATCGCTAACTTTTCTTTAAACCCAATCCATTTTCCTTTTTCAGTTTGCTCTCGCATAAAGTAATAAACAAAAGCAAATAAAATACTTAAAATAAAGGGATTTCGTGTCCCAATTGCCAAATGAATAGTATTAGCTGCAATAAAGGAGACAAGCACTGCTGTTGCCTGCAATTTCTTTGGCTTGGTTGCCAAATACATACACATTGCATAGACCGTAAATGTTGATAAGATATAGGTAAAATAGGGCAGTTTACTTTCAAAGTTTGCATAGTAGGCATAGTAGGAAGTCTGCAAGCGATACAGGAGCCGTTCGAATAACCGAATGAAATAGAAAGGATAGGTTAGAAGAAAAACTCCTAGTGATACAAAGCGTAACCGCTTGATATAAACCTCTTTTAGAGAATTTCCTATATTTGCTACTTTTATTTTCTTCCTAGCTATGAAGTAACGAGCCAGAATGCCTCCTATGGTCAAGCCCAGAATCGAAACCATGACAACTATAAAGGCAAAACGATAGGCTATTGGATGATAGGTATCCAAAGCACCATCCCTAAAATAATCAATGGTCGGTCTTGATACCAGAAATACAAAAATGGTTAAATAGAAAATAAAATGGATTAAGTAATACTTGATGTTATTCCAGCAGGCAATTAAGCTACTAACCAGTAAGAACAATAAAGTAGAAAGCAAGCTAACATTGTTATTATTAAACAGATATACAATTCCACTTACTAGCGTCAAAGCATAGCTGACTATGGTCAAACTAAATAACAATCGTTTTCCATCAATCACTTGCTCACCCCCGTTCTAATGTAATTTTTTAGATTTTTCAATATTTTTTAGTAATAAGAATCGATATAAGGAAATATTTATGAATAGAGCCAAAGCACTAATTCTTCTCCCCTTACGGAAAATTGGATTCCTAGAAATAGCAAGGGCATGGCCTTTTAAAAAACGATGAATCTGAGAATAGGCTTCAAACTGTTTATACTGATCATCTAGCAACATCTTATCCAGAATAAAGAAGTTAGCATAGGCCAATCTGAAAAAAGCAACCTCTTTCAAGTCAGAATAGTTTTTCACAACTTCATTGTAAAACTTTTGGTAGATATCAATATAGGCTAAATCCTTCTCTGCATAGGGTTTAGTTGTAATACTATCCCCTCTATGGAAATAGTAATAATAGGGTTTGGTATTAACAACGTACTTTTTAGCCAACTTGATTAAATCAAAATGATAATAAGCATCTTCATAAATCAATCCCTTTGGAAAGGATAGGGCAGTTGCAATCTCTCTCTTGATTAGCTTATTGCAGATTGTTCCAGGTATTTTTTCACCTATGAGGTATTCCCTCAGAAATGTTTGGGAATCACAGACAAAATAATCATCCTGATTGGCTGACTGTGGACTTTCATCATTAGCATAGACATTCATGACACCACAGCTTGAAACATCCGCATCTTCTTGAATTAATTGCTCATATAAGCTCTGAATCATTTCTGGATGGATATAATCATCTGAGTCAATAAAAATCAGATAATCTCCGTGAGCCTGCTTCATTCCATCATTTCGTGCTTGTGACAAACCTTCATTCTTTTTATGAAGCACTGACACCCTATCATCTAGTTCAGCGATTGAATCACACAAGCGACCACTTTCATCCGTTGCTCCATCATCAACAAGAATGATTTCCAGATTTTGATAAGTCTGCTTCTGAATGGAAGCTATCGATTTTTCTAGGTACTGCGCCACATTATAGACTGGCACAATGACACTAATTAATGCAGTTTCCATGCTACTCCTCTAATAGTTTTTCTACTTGTTCGATTTGTTTGGCAATTGTAAATTGTTGAATGAATTGGCTAGCCTCATTGACATCGAAGTTTGAGGTAGAGGTCATGTAGTTCGTAATTGCCTTAGCTGCCTCTTGATTGCTCTCAATGATTTGTCCAAATCGTCCTTCTTGGGATAATTCCTCAGCCCCTCCGACATCCGTAGAGACAAAAGGGATTCCAAGGCTCAAGGATTCCACATAAACACCAGGAAAACCTTCTTGTTTAGACATAGACAAGAGGATCTTCATCTGAGACAAATACTGGTATGGATTTTTTTGATAACCAAGGAAATGCACATAGTCTTCAAGCTCATACTCTTTAACTCGTTTTTTCAGTTCCTCTTCCATATCACCAGCCCCGATAAAATAGAGATGATAGTTTTTCCCCTCTTGGTGCAATAACCGTATCACTTCCACCACACGGTCAGAACCCTTATTTTCCTCAATCCGTCCGATGGTACAGATACTTTGAGGAGCAATCTCGATATCGATCTTCTCTTGAGATTTTTCTAAAATAGTCTTAAAATCATATCCATTGTAGACTGTCTGTAATTTAGAAGCATAATCTGGATAGACTTCCTTGATAGAATTGCTGGTCTTTTTTGAAATTCCTACAATGGTATTCGCAGCATCCAACTGGCGTCTATGTGATTCTCTTTTGGAGCTATCCTTAAGAAATTCTTCGATACTTCCATGAATCCAAGAGATTTTCTTGACTTCTTTTCTTTTAGAGAACAACAGTGGTGGATTCATAATGGTAAAGGAAACTTCAACATCATAGTCATCTTTTACAAGCAAGCGACGAGTCAGCCTTGGAAAATAAATTCTCATTCTCCACAAAAAAGCTCGTAACCATCTAGCTTGGCGATAATCTTGAAGAGATTTTAAAATGCCTACATGCTTGGGAACAGATTCGTATCCCTTGTCAAAGTGCTCCATTTCAAGAATATCAATATCATACTTTTCTGGATCCAGATTTGAAACAATGGTAGACAGAATCTTTTCTGCACCGCCTCCGAGAGAAAAAGACCACATAAAAAATAAGATTTTTTTCTTAGCCACCATATTCTCCCTTGTATTCTGTATAAGACTTATCCATATCAGCGATGACAGCATCATGATGCGGTAGCTGCTTGTCTGCTGGCGGAGGCGTCATATAATCTCCAAAAGCAGTGCTGAGATAAGCATCATAGCCAACTGGAATAGGCATCTCTGTTCCTTCAAATGGCAAGAAAAGATTATCTTCAAAAGATTCGATTAGGTACTTGTTTCTCATGTAGCCAGGACCTGAGCATAGTTCCGTGATTCCATCGCTCTCAGCCAAATCATACTTAGTCATTTCTTTCTCAGCTTTTTTCCAGATGCGATAACGGAGAGATTTTGGAGTCAAACCCAGTAAAATGCGACTTCCCCATTTCATGAGAGCACCATGCTTTTCTGGAATAGTTTGCGCACAAAAGAGTGAATAAATCAAGGCCCAACGAACCTGTTTTTTCCGCTCAGCTGGATCTTTCGGATAATAATCCAAAGGCAAAACATCCAAGGCCAGACCATGTGGCAAATCCAAATCCTGCTGATAAGGCTTGATACAGGTGGTTTCCTTGTCACGAATGGTAATAAAAAGATTACGATCAACAAAATCCTTGTAACTCTTTGACAAGAAATAACGTTCATCTGCATAACGAGGCCATAATTCTGCTAATTTCTCATAATCTTTACGAGGCATAAAAAAGTCTAGGTCGTCGTCCCAAGGAATAAATCCCTTGTTTCGAAGGGTACCAATAGCGCCTCCGCCACAGAGATAACAGAGCAAATCATGTTCTTTACAAAAGGCCACAAAATATTCAGCCATCTCCAGACTACGAGCCTGAATTGCTTTTAAATCAGTCATATTGTTCATTATTCTTTCTATCGTATCGTTTCATTATACCACAAACAAGGGGTGAAAATCTATTGCAGACTGTAAAAAATCAAAGCCTGACTGCTATCCAAATAGCTATCAAACTTTGATTTTTCTGTCTTATACTCTTCGAAAATCTCTTCAAACCACGTCAGCTTCACCTTGCCGTAGGTATAGGTAACTGACTTCGTCAGTCTTATCTACAACCTCAAAACTGTGTTTTTAGCAGCCTGCGGCTAGCTTCCTAGTTTGCACTTTAATTTTCATTGAGTATTATCTTATCTCAAGCCCATTTGAGCGAGCTTGGTTTGATATTTGTTTTGATCAACCAGCAAGCCCAAGCCTCCATAAACATCATAGGCATCTACCCAGTCACCCAGTTCTGGAATCGTCAATTTTTCAATACCATTTTTTGCTCCATCCAAAACAGATAAACCGTTTGTTAGGAGGAAAGTATAGGGTACGTTGGTTGAGGTCATAGCAAAAACCTTTCCAAGAGCTTCAGAACCAGTGAAAAGTTTAGTGGGATCTTTAATTTGCTCTAAAATTGCTGTTAAAACTTGTTGCTGTCTTTTTGTACGGCCGTAATCCGCCTCATCATCATCACGGAAACGAGCATAATTGAGCAGGGTCGAGCCATTCATCTGCTGTTTTCCGACTTTAATGGTTTGGGTTGGAGACTCAGTCTCGGTAGCATATAAATCATCTCCGACTGTAGCTTCTGTTAGGGGACGCCCATTCAATGTTGAAAATTGAGCATCAATCGTCACCCCATCAGGGAAAAGCGTGTCAATCGCTGTGGCAAAGGCCTGGAAATCAACCAAGGCGTAGTACTTAATGTCCAAGTCAAAATTATCTTTCAAGACTTGGCGAACCATTTCTGCCCCTTTTTGCCCCTCTTGTTCTCCTAACTCGTAGGCTACGTTTAACTTGTTATCTGTCTGTTTTCTACCATTAATCACTTGACTATAACCATCTATATAGACCAAATTATCACGCATGAAACTGACTAGCTTCATTTTCTTATCTGAGCCCCCGACATTTAATACCATAATAGAGTCAGTTCGTGTCTCAACACTATTTTGACCGATTCGACCGTCTGTCCCCATGATCAAAATATTAACTCCATCTCTAGTGTCCTGACCATTAAAGACTTGAACCTGTGCTGCCTTAGCATCAGCAGTTTTCTTTGCGCTAGCATCTTGGTAACCACGCAAAAACATGAATACCATGGCCAAAGCCACACAGACCAAAAGTGAAAAAATCACCATAAAAATTCGTTTAAGACGGAGCTTCCGTCTTTTCTTTTTTGGAGGGAAAGAGAGTGCTTGTGATTTGGATTGTGAGCGACTCCGGTTCGCATAGCTTGGTAAGTCAACCTGCTCTTCTCTTTCTTGTTCCAAGCTAGAGCTACTATTTCCCCTAGCAAGAGTTAGCTTTTCTTGCAAATAGGCAAACTCATTTTTTTCTCTCTCATTGAGATAATGAATATTTTTTAGCAAATAATCATAACGCAACTGCTCATGATGACTTAAGGGATTTTCTTTACTCATCTTCTCTCCTTTCCATGGTCTGATATTGGATAAATAGGATAGGCACCCAGAATTTTATACTGGATTCCAATCGCTTCTAATTCTTTTTGGGCAAAGTGGACCAAGTCCTTATCGGTATAATCCACATCGATAATGAAAAAGTATTCACCCAGTGCTGTCTTGAGTGGACGACTTTCAATTTTTGTCAAGTCAATTCCTCGCCAAGCAAAGGTCGACAGGGCCTTATAAAGTGCACCTGGAAGGTTGTCAGGTAATGTCAAGGCCAAACTCATCTTTTCAGTTTGTGCTTGCAAGGGAATAGAAGGCTTTTCAGCTCCTAGAACCCAGAAACGTGTGAAATTGGCTTCCATTTCCTGAATATCCTCGGCAATCAGTTCCAATCCATATTCTTCAGCAGAACTTCTAGGTGCAACTGCTGCAAAGGGCTGGTCTGGATGTTCGGAAATAAAACGGGCCGCATAAGCTGTACTAGCTGTTACCTCGATTTGAGCCTCTGGATATTGTTCATCGATGAATTTCTTTCCTTGAGCCAAGGCCTGTGGATGTGAAAAAATCTTTTCAATCTTAGTATGGCCTGGAACCACCATCAACTGCTGATGAATAGGCTGAACGATTTCTGCTACTGCTTGGATGTGAGCCTGATGAAAAAGATAGTCCAAGGTTTCATGAACACTACCCTCAATAGAGTTTTCAACTGGCACCACAGAATAGTCCACTAATCCTTGCTCATAAGCCTTGATGACATCTGTAATGTTGGCAAAAGCCTGCAATTCCTCATTAGGAAAAGCTGTCTGCACAACATGGTGTGAAAATGATCCCTTGGGACCTAGATAAGCAATTTTCATCTTAGTTCCTCTATAATTTCCTCCGGACTTAGCTTGGTCACATCCAAAATCCGACTAGCCACTTCCTCATACCAAACCTGTCTTTCTTGGAAAATAGCTGCAAGTTCTTCCTTGCTATTATTTAGAAAAAGCGGGCGCTGATTATCCTTATCAGCTGCGATACGTTGGTAGAGGGTTTCAAAATCTGCTTTCAGGTAGATGTTATCTGTATTAGTCTTGAGTAAGTCACGATTTCTCTGAGAAATAACCACTCCTCCTCCAGTTGACACGACTTGGTCTGTTTGTAGTAAATTAGCTAGGACTTCTGACTCTACCTGACGAAAGGCCGCTTCGCCCTTTTCCGCGAAAAATTCCGCAATGGACATACCTAAACGCTTCTCTATCAGAGCATCCATATCAAGGTAGTCTGGGTCTAAACCTCTTGCAATAGTCGATTTGCCAGCACCCATAAAGCCTAGTAACACCTTAGCCATGAGTCAAGTTCTCCAAATCATCAAAGAAGCTAGGATAGCTGGTATTGATGGCTTCTGCCCGATCAAGTTCCACTTCTCCATCTGCAACCAAGAGAGCTGCGATGGCTGTCATCATGCCAATTCGGTGGTCTCCAAACGTATTGACTCTAGCACCGTAAAGAGCGGATTTTCCTTTGATAATCATTCCATCTGCTGTAGGTGTGATATCTGCTCCCATACTATTCAGGGCGTCTGCCACCACCTGAATGCGGTCTGTTTCCTTGACCTTAAGTTCCTCAGCATCCTTGATAACTGTTACACCTTGGGCTTGGGTCGCAAGTAGAGCGATAATGGGCAATTCATCAATCAAACGTGGAATCAAGGCACCGCCAATCTCTGTTCCTTTCAAGTCTGAAGACTCAACAGTCAAGGTAGCAGATTTAGCGACTGGGTCAATTTCAGTCATTTCCAATTTTCCACCCATGGCGCGAATGACATCAATAATACCGGTGCGCGTTTCGTTGATACCCACATTCTGCAGCACTAGACGAGAGTTTGGAACAATCAAACCTGCGACTAACCAAAAGGCTGCACTGGAAATATCTCCTGGTACGACCACCTTCTGTCCTGTCAATTTTTGTGGCCCTTGGACTGTGATTTTCTTGCCCTCCACACTTAAATGGCCACCAAATTGTTGCAACATATCTTCAGTATGATTACGGGTGCACTCTTTTTCGATAATCACTGACTCCCCCTGAGCCTGCAAGGCCGCAAAGATCAAGGCTGACTTGACTTGGGCAGAGGCAATTGGCAACTCATACTGAATAGGTCTTAGGGTTTTCGTCCCTTTTAAGTGAAGAGGAGGCAGGTCTCGCTCAGTTTGTCCCGAAATGCTAACGCCCATTTTTTTCAGAGGAATCGTCACACGATCCATAGGACGTTTGGAAAGACTGTCGTCTCCAAACATTTCTACTTCAAAATCTGCACCTGCAAGGACACCTGAAATCAGGCGAATCGAGGTACCAGAATTTCCCATATCAAGGGCATTTTGCGGAGCTTTTAAGCCTTCCATACCCACACCTTGAATGGTAATAACCCCATCTTTGTCCTCAATTTCAACACCAAGGTCACGAAAAACCTGCATGGTCGAAAGAACGTCTTCACCTCGCAGAATATCATAAACCTTGGTCTCACCCTCAGCCAAACTTCCAAAGATAATGGAACGGTGGCTGATAGACTTGTCACCTGGAACGCGGATACTGCCATGTAAGTGGCGAATGTTTGTTTTTAGTTTCATACTGGACCTCATACTTGCAATACTTTTACCTATTTTATCATAAAAAGCCAGAAATTCCTTAAAAATTCTGACTTTAGGATAGTTCTTTTCTTATTTTAGCAATTCTGAAACTGGTTCGAAAACAATTTTTTCAATGTCAGAAAGGTAAATGGCCAATTGTTGTTGCTTGGTAAAGAATTCTGACAAGAGGCTGTTCCCTTGAATCTGTTTACCAAAGCCTTCCATTTTCGCTTGGAAGGATGCGTCTGGCATTTGCCCTGTCTGGGCTAGTCTTTGAATTTCTTCTTGGAAGGCAACATATTCTGTAAAGATTTTACTTGCCTCAGCATCTGCTGCAATCGCATCTTTAGCTGCTTTAACAGCCTTGTATTCTGGTAATTCGCGTAGACCGCGACTGAGTTCGTTTGCACTATCGTAAATATTTGACATGATTTTCTCCTTATTCATTTCTTTTTAAATTACTAGTCACTCTGTGGTCTTTATTATTGTGCAATCACTTTTATATGACCTCTTGAATGTCCATTGCTTAATTCCTTATCTGGTATATACTCTATCTTCAAAGTTCCTAAATTAGAACCTGTTTTTATTTCATTTGACATAAGATTATCAAAATAGTTCTCTATCTCATCATCAGATAAGGATGATTCAATCGATTTAACAATATCATGAAATACTTCTTTCATTCCTGCAACACCAGATTCACTATTTTCATTTGTCTGATTTATTGTTACATTGATTTTATCAGTATCATTTGCATGTAAAAGCTCCAAGTAGTATCCGTAGCTTGATGCGAAATATTTACTTTTATATTTTATTTTTATATTTCCTTTTTTGATATTTTCTAATGGGCTATTAGAATTTTGATTATAGCTATTGATAAACTCATTAATAATTCTATCGTCTACATACTTTGAATTGGTTTTCTCTTAACTTATTTCCTTGTTGGATGGTTCATTTTTTGTCTCAACACTGGCTTCTGAAGTAGTTTTCACATCTTTTTTAACAGCGTAAGCTCTAAGTAAGATAAAAGAAATAAAGATAACACCAAATATGAATTTAAGCTCTATTTTAGGCATAATTTTCTCCTTATTTGACAACGACTGTGTAGTCGGTATTTTCTGTTATGAGGTGCTCGGCTCTTTCCAAGTCTTGAGCGTTTTTAAATGAAATTTGTAGGATCCCGTGAATATCCTCACGGTTTTCCTCGTTGATGTGGATGTTAACCAAGGAAGTTCCTCGCAGCAATTCCAAAATCCGCAGGATGACATCTTCTTCATCGGGAACGTCGACATAGAGGTCATAAGAGCTATCCACTCCACCACGCTTATGGATTTCCATAGCCTGACGTTGCTCACGCGCTTGGTTGAAAAAGTTCCAGATTTGGTTTTCATCTCCCTTGCTGATAGCCTGACCAACCTCATCCAAACGTTCCTTAAAATCCTCAATTCTCTCTAGGATTGTCTCACGATTGGACAAGAGAATGGAGGTCCACATTCCCGGCTCGCTTTCCGCAATCCGAGTCATATCTCGAAAACCACCTGCCGCAAAGCGCCTTGCCATCTCATGTTCTTGAGCATAAACCGCGGTCTGTTCCATGAGACTAGAAGCCAGAATATGAGGAAAATGGCTAATCTGAGAAGTGACACGGTCATGCTCCTTGGCATCAATCTCGATAAAGCGCGCATGAAGACCTGAAAGCAGATCCTTCATTTCCTCAAGCGTATCCTGACCTGTCAGACTCGAAGGCGTGAAGATATAATAGGCATTTTCAAAAAGATTGACATCCGCAGAAGCAGCCCCTGTCTTGTGACTACCAGCCATAGGATGGGCTCCGACAAAGCGAACAGGTTTGCCAGCCAAATATTGCTCCGCCGCATCCACAATGGCTGACTTGGTCGAACCAGCATCTGAAATAATAACGCCTTCTTTCAAGTCCAAGTTGGCCAACTCCTTAATAAAGGAAATGGTTTGCTTTATTGGCAAGCTGAGAATGATGATATCTGCCAAAGGAGCAAAACTGGCAAAATCATCCGTTGCACGGTCAATCATGCCTTCTTTCAAGGCGATATCTCTCGAAGCTTGACTGCGATTATAACCTAAAATTTCATAATCTGGATGATTGCGTTTGATACCAAGGGCCATAGAGGCACCAATCAAACCAAGACCTGCGATATAGATTGTTTTTGCCATAGGAACTCCTTAATAGTTCTTTGTATAGTCTCGGTGTTTGGTCACCGCTTCTTTTAGTTCCTCAAGATTATCTGATGAGAATTTTTCGAGGATTTCTTGTGCCAAAACCGTTGCCACAACAGCTTCCATAACCACTCCTGCAGCTGGAAGGGCGGTCGGATCACTTCTTTCCACAGTTGCCTTATAAGGTTCGTGGGTTTCGATATCCACACTCATAAGAGGTTTATAAAGAGTAGGAATGGGTTTCATGACGCCACGAACAACGATGGGTTGCCCATTGGTCATACCACCTTCAAAGCCACCTAGATTATTGGTGCGGCGAGTATAACCATCTTCTTTAGACCAGAGAATTTCATCCATGACCTGGCTACCTTTACGGTAACCAGCTTCAAAGCCAAGACCAAATTCCACCCCTTTAAAGGCATTGATAGAGACAACTGCTTGGGCAAGTCTGGCATCTAATTTTCTGTCCCATTGGACATAGGAACCAAGACCAACTGGAACACCTCCAACGACTGTCTCCACAACCCCACCGATGGTATCACCGTCACGTTTGATTTGGTCAATATAATCCTTGATTTCCTGTTCTCTTTCTTGGTTGACAATAGAAACTTCAGACTGGGCAGCTCTTTCCTTAATCTCAGCAACTGTGAGATTCTCAGGAACATTGATTTCCTTGCCACCAAAGACAACGACATGGTTGGCAATCTCCATATCCAGCTCAGCCAAGAGGCGTTTAGCTACTGCCCCAACTGCCACCCGCATGGTGGTTTCACGAGCTGATGAACGTTCTAAAGAATTTCGCAAATCATCAAAGCGGTACTTGATACCCCCAACTAAGTCGGCATGACCTGGGCGAGGATGGGTGATTTTTCGTTTACTTTTAAGGCGATCTTCAATGTCTTCCGCAGACATAATATCCAGCCATTTTTGGTGGTCCTTATTGACGACATCCATGGTAATAGGAGCCCCTGTCGTCTTCCCATGGCGAACACCCGAAGTAAAGACAACTTGGTCGCTCTCAATCTTCATACGACCACCACGACCATAGCCACCCTGACGGCGTTTAAGGTCCCCATTGATATCCTTAGCTATCAAAGGAAGTCCAGCTGGAATTCCTTCAATGATAGCTGTCAGACGGGGCCCGTGTGATTCTCCTGCAGTTAAATATCTCATACACTCTCCTTATTTTACCAAGTAGTCTTTCATCTCTTCCAGAGAAACTGGGTGAATGGTCGCTGAACCAAGCTCTGGCACCAAGACCAATTTCAAGATGTTGCCACGCGCTTTCTTGTCATGAGTCAAAGCCTGATAAAGCTTGTCAACATCCCAGTTTTCATAGTCAACAGGCAAGCCAAATTTCTGACACATAGCTGTAATGGACTGAGTTATTCCTTCTGGCATAAGGCCTTTTTCCTCAGCCACCTTGGAAATCTGCACCATTCCCATGGCAACAGCTTCACCATGCATGACTTTCCCATACCCAGCCGTCGCTTCAATGGCATGACCAATGGTGTGGCCAAAATTGAGGTAAAGGCGAACACCATTGTCCAACTCATCCTCAACTACCATCTTGCGCTTGACCTGACAAGAATGTTCAATCAAGGTCTCTGCATGTTCCAGAATGCTCTCAACAGAACCATCCAGCTCCGTCAAAAGAGCCCACAGTTCTGGATCCTCAATCAAGCCATACTTGATGACCTCCCCCATCCCTTCAATCAACTCTCTTTTTCCAAGCGTTTCAAGGACAAGCGGGTCAATCAGAACCCCATCTGGTTGGGCAAAGGTACCCACCATATTCTTAGCAAATGGAGTGTTAACGCCTGTCTTTCCACCGATAGACGAATCCACCTGGGCAGTTAAACTGGTCGGAATCTGAACAAAGTGAATACCCCGCATATAGGTAGAGGCTACAAAACCAGCCAGGTCCCCAACGACACCACCGCCGAGAGCCACGATTCCATCGCTACGAGTCAACCCCTGCTTAACTAGAAATTCATATACTTTCTGAACAGTAGTTAAATTCTTTCTTTCTTCCCCTTCTAAAAAGTCAAAAACAGCTACCTGAAAACCAGCATCTTCTAGGCTGAGTTTGACCTTCTCAGCATAAAGAGAAGCTACATGGTTGTCTGTTACGATGAGCACTTTTTGTGGTTGCCATAGTTCTCGCAACCATTGACCAGCCTGAGCCAGACAACCTTTTTCAATCTGAATATCATAAGGATGATGAGGAATATCGATTCTGATTTTCATAGGAGAGTCTCCCTTTCTTTATTGGTATTTTTCTGTTAAAGACTGCCAAATCTCTTCTGTCGGCATTTCCTTGCCTGTCCACAGTTGAAAAGCTTCTGCAGCTTGATAGAGCAACATTCCCAGACCATTGACTGCTGGATTGCCCTGACTTCTAGCCCATTTCAAAAATGGCGTTTCAAAGGGTTGGTAAATGATATCTGCGACCAAGAGAGTCTCTGTCAGATTGATGTTTTCTGGAACTGGGGATGATTGACCATCCATGCCCACACTAGTCGCATTGACCAGTAAGCCCGAATCGGCAATCCTTGCTTGCAGTTCCGAAACATCTTCTAAAGCATACAAGTCAACTTTAAAGCCTGTCTGCTCCTGTAACTTGTCTAGGTGAGGTCTTGTTTTTTCCATAGAAACGGAACGAACAAAGACCGAAATCTGACTGACACCATCCAAAATGGCTTGCGCTATAATGGACTTGGCCGCACCACCTGCACCCAGCAGGGTCATCTTCTTACCTGTAATTGTAAAAGAAGGCAAACTCTTAAAGAATCCCTTGCCATCTGTATTATATCCAATCAAATTCCCATTCTCATTGACAACCGTATTGACCGCACCAATCAAGCGCACCTCATCGCTCAGCCCGTCCAAATAAGGAATCACCTGCTCCTTATAGGGCATGGACAGATTGATGCCAAACATCTGGTAGCGACAAATATTGGCTACTGTTTCTGCCAAATCACCCGCTTCAATCTCCCAAGCAACATAAACACCATTGGTAGCTGTCGCCTCAAAGGCCCTATTGTGGATGAAGGGAGAAATAGAATGTTTAATAGGATTGGCAACAACTGCAGCTAAACGTGTATAGCCATCAAGCTTCATCCAAAATCTCCCTGATTTTTTTCATGCTAGCTAGAGAAATCTGACCAGGGGCACTAGCCTCATCCAGACTGGCAAAAGACCAACTCGAACCAGTCACATCCGCAGTGATACGAGAAACCTTGCCCACCTTACCCATAGAAATAGTTACATATTCCTGCTCAGGATTGAGAGTTTTAAAGCCCCGTGTATAGTTCATCAAGTCTAGCACATCCTGCTCCGTATGAGCCATCACCGCAACCTTGACAAGTTTTGGATTTAGGCTCGTCAACTCTGACAAGATTTCCATCATATTTTCAGGTGTTTCTTGGAAATTGTGGTAACTCAAAACGAGATTTGGGAAGTCCAGCATTTCCTCAAAAACATCCTTGTAGCTATAGTACTCAAAATCAATATAGTCTGGTTGATAGAGTTGCACCACTTCCTTGATTAAATGGATATATTCTTCTGAAGAAAGGTCAATTTCTCCCCCTTCAGAGCGAGTTCGTAGCGTGAAAACCAACTCACGACCTGCGAATTTTTCAAAAATAGCTGGAGCCACCTGCAAAATCGCTTCTTTAGGCAGATAGTCGGCACGCCATTCAATGATGTCGGCATCCAGGTACCTCGTGGCATCCAGAGCCTGGGCCTCCTCTAAACTTCTTGGCATTACTGAAACGATTAATTTCATTTACTAACCTTCATACTAATCACCTTGAGGTAATTACTACTTTCATCTTTTTTATTATAGGCGAAGTCTGCTGGAAGACCGTATTTATTTAAAATCTGGTAACTTCTTCCTGCAAAGCCTTTATCAATTTGTTCTGTAAATTTCTGACGGGAAACATTGGCAGCATTGGTACTGGCAATGATAATCCCTCCAGGATTTAAAATCTCAAGACTCTGGGAAATCAACTTGTGATAATCCTTGGCCACAGAGAAGGTTTGTTTTTTGTTCCGAGCAAAGCTAGGCGGATCTAGGACAATCACATCGTAGGTCAAGCCTTTTCGTTTGGCATACTTGAAATATTCAAAGACATCCATGACCACAAAACGATGGTCGTCTGTGCTGATTCCATTTGCCTGAAAATGCGCTTGAGACAATTCTCGTGAACGTTTGGCTAAATCAACCGAAGTTGTCTGGTTTGCTCCTCCCATGGCCGCAGCTACTGAAAAAGCTGCTGTATAAGAAAACATATTGAGCAAGGATTTACCCATAGCCAATCCATCCACCAAGCTACCACGAACCTCGTGCTGGTCTAGGAAAATCCCTGTCATCAAGCCATCATTCATAAAGACTTGATACAAGACACCATTTTCCAAAACAGTGAAAAAGTCAGGTGCTTCTTGACCATAAACATGGGTAGATTCATAGTCCAAACCCTTAAAGCGGATCTTCTCATAGGCCCCTAAAACCTCAGGAAAAACCTGTCTAAAGGCTTCTGAGATGGTCTGACGAATCTGATAAACATAAGAGTTATACCAAGAAAAGACAGCATAGTCGCCATAAAGGTCCACTGTCAGACCCCCAAAGCCATCTCCCTCTTGGTTGAAGAGACGAAAGGCAGTTGTCAAATCATCTTGATAGTAGGCGCTTCTCTTTTCTTTGGCTTGTCTAAACAGCATTTCAAAGAAAGCTTGATTGAAGGCCACCTTGTCCTTACTAACAAACCAGCCCAAGCCCTTGTTTTGCTGAGAAAGGTAGGCAGTCCCAAGAAAGGTTCCTTCTTGACCCTGCACTTCTACTTCCTGATCCTTAAGATTGACATTCTCAAGATCACTGGCTTCTAGTAAAACTAGCCCCTTAGCAAGCTTCTTTTCAACCCTTTTGCTAACTCTTATTCTATTCATAACTACCATTATATCAAACTTTTAGCCAATTCTCAAAAAAGAAACTACCCTTGCTTTTTTACTCTTCTTTTAAAAAATGGTATACTAATACTAATAAAAATTTAGGAAGTAAATGTGTGAGAATTAATTTTAACAAAATCCAAAAAGCCATGGGTACCAGACTGGGTTTTGTCCTAACCCTTTTAATCCTCTATTGGCTCAAAACCTTATTAGCCTATGCCGTTGACTTTAATTTAGATATTCAAGTGGGCAAGTTGCAGGGAAATTACCTTGCCTTTATCGCCTTTTTCAATCCCCTTCCCTTGGGATTACTCCTGCTAGCTCTAGCCCTCTATGCTCGGTCAACCAAAATCTTTTATGGTCTGAGTATAGCTATTTATAGCCTGTTATTCATTTGGCTTTATTCCAACGTCTTTTACTATCGAGAATTTAGTGACTTTATCACGGCTAATACCATGAAGGTGGTCAGCAAGGTGTCTGTTGGTACTGCAGAATTAGAGTTACTGCGCTTTTGGGATTTCATCTATTTTATGGATTTCCCACTGCTGGCTTTCCTTTTCTATAAAAATTCATCCAGCTGGATAGGAGACCTTTCAAATTCCGCTCCAGTGTTGCCATCACTGCTCTCTCTGCCCTGCTCTTTTCAGCTAACCTTTTCTTGGCTGAAATTGAGCGTCCCGATCTCCTATCGCGAGGATTTTCGAATTATTATGTTGTTCGCGCCCTTAGTTTACCCGCCTTTTTAGGCTATAGTGCCAACCAATCATACAGTGCCAACAAGGAACGTGCCAAGGCCTCTGAGACCGACCTGCAACCTATTACAGATTATATTCAAGAACATTCGGCTAAACCTAATCCAGACTATTTCGGCTTAGCCAAAGGGAAAAATGTGATTTATCTCCACTTGGAGAGTTTCCAACAGTTCCTGCTGGACTATAAACTCAACATAGATGGAACTGAGCATGAAGTCACTCCCTTCCTCAACTCCCTCTACCATTCGCAATCAACCCTAGCCTTTTCGAATATCTTTAACCAAGTCAAGGCTGGTAAGACCTCAGATGCAGAAACCATGCTGGAGACTGGTTTGTTTGGACTTGACCAAGGTTCCTTTATGGTCAACTATGGAGGTACCAATACCCAGCAAGCTGCGCCTTTTATCCTATCAAAAAATGGCTACCAATCCAGTGCTGTCTTTCACGGCAATATTGGGACCTTCTGGAACCGAAATACGACCTACAAACAATGGGGCTATCAATACTTCTTTGATGCATCCTACTTCACCAAGCAAGACAGTAGCAATTCTTTCCAATATGGTTTAAATGATAAAATCATGATGAAAGATTCTATTCAGTATCTGGAGCATTTGCAGCAGCCTTTTTATGCCAAGTATATCACGGTGTCCAATCACTATCCCTATGCTAGCAATCTGACTGGCGATGAGCTTGGTTTCCCACTGGCTAAAACCAAAGATGAAACAATCAATGGCTACTTCCAAACAGCCAACTATCTGGACAGTGCCATTAAAGCCTTCTTTGACTATCTCAAAGAAAGTGGCCTCTATGAAAAATCCATCATCGTCATTTACGGAGACCATTATGGTATTTCCAACTCCCGCAATCCTGACCTGGCACCCTTGATTAGCAAGACTTCTGAGAACTGGTCGAATTACGACAATGCCATGTTGCAACGAGTGCCTTTTATGGTGGTCATGCCTGGCTATGAAAAAGGACAAATCATCAATACCTACGGTGGACAAATCGATATCTTACCGACTCTCGAACACCTCCTTGGTATTGAGTCCAGTTCCTTCCTTCAAGTTGGGCAAGACCTTCTGTCTCCAGACCATCAAGAAATCGTTGCCTTTCGAACTGCCAATTCCTTCGTCACACCCAAATATACCAGCTACGACGGACGAACCTACTACACTGAAAGTGGTCTTGAAATCAGCAATCTTGATGAACAAACTCAGACTGAACTAGAAATTGTTCGTCAAGCAGCTAGTCAACAGCTGAAAATCAGCGACCAGATTCAAACTGGCGATTTGATCCGTTTCTACCAAGCAGATCATCTTGGAAAAGTTGATACAGAAAGTATTTCTTACCTCAATTCCTTGCCCATTCTGCAAAAGATTGAGCAAGAAAAAGGAAGTCAGTCAACCAGCCTCTTTAGCCAACGACAAGGCAAAACTAGTACTGACCTTTTCAAGGCACCAAGTTACCAAGAACTCCACCCAGAGTCGGCTGAAACCGAATCAAAATCACAATAAAAAATGCTCTTCCGTCTTGGAGGAGCATTTCTTTTTATCAACAAAAATCAAAGAGCAAACTAGGAAGCGATCTGCAGGCTGCTCAAAGCACTGCTTTG
>NZ_VMML01000007.1:27335-66217 GCF_013277175.1 Streptococcus sp. 3167
ACGAAGTCAGTAACCATATCTACGGCAAGGCAAAGCTGACGTGGTTTGAAGAGATTTTCGAAGAGTATTAACTTTGAGATTGTAGCTGGAGAGGCTGTACCTGCAATATGTGTCTGTCAAGTTTAGTGACGTAGATAGTAGAATAAAGATGAGAAGGCATAGAGAGAAGATAAATCAGCCTCAGCAGGTATCTGGAAAATTTGATTCTATAGAGAAGACTTTTGTTACAAACTCAATATACTATCAATAAATAATATCATAGAAGCAACAATAATTAAAATTTCACCTATTTGCATCATTCTATTTCGAACTTTAAATATATGTTCTATCAAAAATACTTGGATCACACACATTATAGGAATGAAAGTTTTTGAAATTGAAAAATATCCCAATAAATAAACTATAAACAACAAAAATAGAACTATGTTATATTTCTTATTCAAAACATTCCTCCCTATATATTTTTGATTACCAATCTTAATCATTTACAACTACATTCTAACAAACTATAAAAGCGTTTGTCGAATTGAATTTATCAAGCAAGCGACCAACTAGCTCATCTTTTTTCTATTTCTGCCAATATGCGTGACAGGTAGTAATGATAGCCAAAAATAGCAAGAGCAAGCAAGAGGATAAGAACTCCTACTCCCAAGCTGATGGCAAGGACAGGGACGAGAGACCGAACCAAGAATAAGCTCCCTATTACAAGGGCCATTAAGATTGCACTATAAATAAAAATCAAAACTATTGCTACTATACGATTTGAACGGTTTACCAGGTCCGTAATGCTACTCCAATTGGTTGACAGATTTTTCACGTCCTTAAAGTAATTGTGGCAAGAAAGGATGACACTGGCAAGGATCCATGCCACAAGGAGGTAAATCATCGAAAGGATGGGCAAGCCTAGATATAGAGAAAGTCCAAATAAAGTCAGAACTGGTAAAAAGGACTGGACAGCAAATATAATCCAAAATTTCACTTTCACATAACAAGCAAAATCAAAGGGTAAACTCTTAAGAAAATCAACATTTTCTCTCTCCAAGGACAAGGCAATTGAATGTAGGCTGGTGATATTGTTATTGACAACTGCTATAAACACTCCTACAAAAAACAAGGGTAACCAGTATGGAGGATGAATGTCTGGAACTATCTGAGAATCTCGGATTTTGGAAATCAGACCGATCATCATGAGATAAGGAAGGAAAGCACTTGTAAAAAGCACTGTAATCACGCCAGTCCCCTGTCCCAAGAGGGTGAGGTGGTAGCGTAAAACCATACGGAAAAATCCCTTTTTAGTAGTTGAAATTCTCTCCTTACTGCGACGTTCTTTCTTGACCTTCTCCTCACTGTTAAGCAGAATCACGTCATAAAAACGAGGAAAAACCTTCTTTTTGCTCAAGTAAAGCACGAAGACAGTTAGTCCTATCCAAGCGAGCAGACCCAGGATGGCTTCTGTCGAAAAAGGCTCCACTGCTATTTTGTAAAAGAGATGAATAGGATAAAGGAGAAATGGAATGTCTCTAACTTTGTCAACAATACGTCCAGAAGTCGACTGTAGAAAGAAGACATATATTAAAGGTATGAGAACTCCTATCCCAATCATCACATTCGAAAAAATAGACTGATACTTTCTGAAGACCCTAGTCTGAGCCAAGAAATGTACTGCCACTACCATCACTAAAGTAACAGAGACAAATAATAGGGTCAAGGACAGTAGCATCAAAGGCAAACCCAGCCATAGAGAAGGAGCTAGCCTAATATAGAGGACTAGAAAATAAGCTAGGATTGGTACAATTCCAGTTAGAGCTGGCAAGAGAACAGACAGTCCTTTAGCAATTATAATCTCTGATTCTTTAAAGGCATAGGGCCTATACGATGCCAAGTCCTTACTCTCATAAAAGACATTGTAAAATGCAGTGAAAGAAGTTGAAAAGGCAAGCACCAGTAAAATAGCAACCATGCTACTAAAAAAACTTGGTATTTCCTCAAAAGGAAAATGAATGGCTATATTTATAAACATGATGAGCATCAAGAGACTGGAAAAAATGTAAGAACTTAGGACTCTAGCGGAAACATTTACTTTTTTTCCAGGATTTTTAGCTTGCTTCTTTCGTAGGTTAGCCAGATTAGCTTCTTGAGATGAATAGAGGATATTGATATCAACTAATTTTTTAATGACCTTGAGACGCATCTGAAACCTCCTCTTTTCTACCAGCAAGGCTAAGATAGATACTTTCTAAAGACTGGTCTGGATGGTCTTTTCTCAAGTCCTCTACGCTACCACAATAAATCAAATGTCCCTTTTTCAAAATGGCAATCCGATCACAGACTTGCTCAGCTACCTCTAGGACATGAGTTGAAAACAAGACCGTCTTGCCTTTTTGTACATGTTCCTTCATCATTTGCTTCAAATCAAAGGCAGCCTGGGGATCCAAACCAGTCAAGGGTTCGTCCAAAACCCAAATATCAGGATCAGACAAAAGTGCCCCGATGACAAAGACTTTCTGACGCATTCCGTGAGAAAGGGTTTCAATAACCTGATAGCGATTTTCAGCAAAATCAAAAACGTTCAATAGCCTAGCTAGATTAGCCTCCAAGTCAGAGCTAGTCAGACCATAGGATGAAGCAATCAATTCCCAAAATTCATTGGCCGTTAAACGTAAAAATAAGTCAGGCGAGTCTGCTACGTAGCCAATCTTTCGTTTAATAGCCAAGCGATTTTCCGATAACTCCTGACCATCTACCAAAATACGACCACTGCTGGGCGAAATGATACTGACTAGGGATTTTATGGTGGTCGATTTCCCAGCACCATTATGGCCAATCAAGCCCATAATCTCCCCATTTTCAATCTGCAAATTGAGATTGCTCAAAGCCTCTTTATCACCATACAACTTACTAACATTTTGAAATTCAATCATGGGATGACTCCTATCTTTATCTATATCACATACTATTATACTAGCACTTTGATACAAAAAAAATCAACACTTTATTTTAAGTAGATACAATAGTTTCCTTCTATTCTTACGCAAACGTTTGCGCCAAGAGATACTTTATGATAGAATAAAGAACAAGATTGACAAGTAAGAGGAAACATCATGCAAAATCAAACACTCATGCAATACTTTGAATGGTATCTGCCCCACGACGGTCAGCACTGGACGCGTCTGGCTGAAGATGCTCCACACCTAGCTGATCTCGGTATCAGCCATGTCTGGATGCCACCAGCTTTCAAGGCTACCAATGAAAAAGATGTCGGCTATGGGGTCTATGACTTATTCGACTTAGGAGAGTTTAACCAAAAAGGAACTGTCCGCACCAAGTATGGTTTTAAAGAAGACTATCTTCAAGCTATTCAAGCTCTAAAAGCACAGGGAATTCAACCTATGGCTGATGTAGTTCTCAACCACAAGGCTGCTGCCGATCACAGGGAAGCCTTTCAGGTTATTGAGGTGGATCCTGTTGACCGTACAGTCGAACTCGGAGAACCCTTCATCATCAACGGCTGGACTAGCTTTACCTTCGATGGTCGCCAAGATACCTATAATGACTTCCACTGGCACTGGTACCACTTCACCGGTACAGACTATGATGCCAAACGCCGAAAGTCTGGGATTTATCTGATTCAAGGGGATAACAAGGGCTGGGCTAACGAGGAATTGGTCGATAACGAAAACGGTAACTACGACTACCTCATGTATGCTGATCTAGACTTTAAACATCCTGAAGTCATCCAAAATATCTATGACTGGGCTGACTGGTTCATGGAGACGACTGGTGTAGCTGGTTTCCGCTTGGATGCCGTTAAGCACATTGATTCTTTCTTTATGCGCAATTTTATCCGTGATATAAAGGAAAAATACGGTGACGATTTCTACGTTTTTGGTGAATTTTGGAACCCAGACAAGGAAGCCAACCTAGACTATCTTGAAAAAACGGAAGAACGATTCGATCTTGTCGATGTTCGTCTCCACCAGAATCTCTTTGATGCTAGTCGAGCAGGTTCCAACTACGATCTTCGTAGCATTTTCACAGATAGCTTGGTTGAACTCAAACCTGACAAGGCTGTGACTTTTGTCGACAACCACGATACACAACGAGGTCAGGCTCTTGAGTCTACCGTTGAAGAATGGTTCAAACCAGCAGCCTATGCCCTCATTCTGTTACGCCAAAATGGCCTTCCATGTGTCTTTTACGGCGACTACTATGGGATTTCAGGGCAATATGCTCAACAAGATTTCAAAGAAGTCCTTGACCGTCTCCTAGCCATCCGAAAAGATTTGGCCTATGGAGAGCAAACAGACTACTTTGATGACGCAAACTGTATCGGTTGGGTACGTTCAGGTGCTGAACATCAATCCCCAATCGCAGTCCTTATCTCAAATAACCAAGAAAACAGCAAGTCAATGTTTGTCGGCCAAGAATGGGCTAACCAAACTTTCATAGACTTACTTGGAAACCACCAAAGTCATGTTACAATCGATGAGGAAGGTTATGGACAATTCCCAGTCTCAGCTAGATCCGTAAGTGTCTGGGCAGTCAATACCATCTAATAGTTCATAATAACCAAGCCAGGTCCAATCGGATTTGGCTTTTTTGCATTCACAAAAAGACCTACCCAAATGGATAGATCTTTACTCAATTACAATTTACCTGCTACTGCATCCAACAATTCTTGGATTTTAGCTTGGTTGCTTCCTCCTGCCATGGCCATGTCTGGTTTACCACCACCACGTCCATCAACGATTGGTGCTAATTCTTTGACAAGGTTTCCTGCATGAAGGTCTTTTGTCTTGCTTGCTACAAGGACATTGACTTTATCACCAATAGCGGCAACTAGGACAAGAAGATCAGAGTAGTCTTTTTGTTTCCAGTTATCTGCAAAAGTACGAAGGGCACCAGCATCAGATACAGACACTTGACTAGCAATGTAACGGTGACCGTTGACTTCCTTAACATCCTTGAAGATGTCGCCTGCGGCTGCAGCTGCGGCCTTTTCTTTCAATTCAGCATTTTCTTTTTGCAATTGACGAAGTTGTTCTTGAAGTCCTTCTACCTTGTGAGGTACTTCTTTAAGTTGAGGTGCTTTAAGAGTTGCTGCGACTGCTTTAAGAGCATCTTCTTGTTCACGGTAGGCTTCAAAGGCTTCCTTACCAGTCACTGCCAAGATACGGCGAGTTCCTGATCCAATCCCTTCTTCTTTGACAATCTTGAAGAGGCCAATTTCAGAAGTGTTGCCAACGTGGGTACCACCACAAAGCTCGATAGAGTAGTCACCGATAGTAACAACACGGACTTCTTTACCGTATTTCTCACCAAAGAGGGCCATAGCTCCCATTTCTTTGGCAGTGTCAATATCCGTTTCAACTGTCTTCACTTCAAGAGCTTCCCAGATTTTCTCGTTGACTTGCTGTTCAATCGCGCGCAATTCTTCAGCAGTCACTGCTTGGAAGTGGGTAAAGTCAAAGCGAAGGAATTCAACTTCGTTAAGAGATCCTGCTTGTGTCGCGTGGTTTCCAAGGATATTGTGAAGGGCAGCGTGAAGCAAGTGAGTCGCAGTGTGGTTTTTCATGACACGGTGACGGCGATTGCTATCAATTGCCAAGGTATATTCTTGGTTCAAGGCAAGCGGTGCAAGGACTTCAACTGTATGAAGGGCTTGACCATTTGGGGCTTTCTGAACATTGGTCACAGTAGCCACAACCTTACCTGACTCATCCAAGATTTGTCCGTGGTCAGCTACCTGTCCACCCATTTCAGCATAAAATGACGTTTCCGCAAAGATAAGAGAGGCAGTTCCTTCTGAAACAGCTTCTACTTCTGCATTGTCCGCCACGATAGCTACCAATTTAGAAGACAATTGGCTAGCATTGTAGTTGAAGACACTTTCTACAGTGATGTTTTGAAGGGTTTCATTTTGCATACCCATTGAGCCACCCTTGACAGCTGACGCACGCGCGCGTTCTTGCTGTTCTTTCATGGCTGCTTCAAAACCTTCACGGTCTACAGTCATACCAGCTTCTTCAGCGATTTCCTCAGTCAATTCAACTGGGAACCCATAAGTATCATAGAGTTTGAAGACATCTGAACCAGCGATAACAGTTTGACCTTTTTCTTTCAAGTCTGCTACAATGCCTTGGGCAAAGTGTTGACCTGAGTGAAGGGTACGGGCAAATGATTCTTCTTCGCTCTTAACGATTTTCTCAATAAAGTCACGTTTCTCAAGCACTTCTGGGTAGTAGCTTTCCATGATTTTTCCAACAGTTGGAACGAGTTTGTAAAGGAAAGGCTCGTTGATACCCAATTTTTGACCATGCATAGAAGCACGACGAAGAAGACGACGAAGGACATAACCACGACCTTCATTTCCTGGAAGGGCACCATCACCGATGGCAAATGAAAGTGAACGGATGTGGTCAGCGATGACTTTAAAGCTCATGTTGTCACCATCTGGATCATAGACCTTACCAGATAATTTCTCCACTTCACGAATGATCGGCATGAAGAGGTCCGTTTCAAAGTTTGTCTTAGCCCCTTGGATAACCGCCACCAAACGCTCCAAACCAGCGCCCGTATCAATGTTCTTGTGTGGCAATTCCTTGTACTCACTACGAGGAACAGCAGGGTCTGCGTTAAATTGTGACAATACGATGTTCCAGATTTCGATATAACGGTCGTTTTCGATATCTTCTGCAAGGAGACGAATACCGATATTTTCTGGGTCAAAGGCTTCCCCACGGTCAAAGAAGATTTCTGTATCTGGTCCAGAAGGTCCCGCACCGATTTCCCAGAAGTTGTCCTCAATTGGAATCAAGTGACTTGGATCCACTCCCACTTCAATCCAGCGGTTGTAAGAATCTTTATCGTCTGGATAGTAGGTCATGTAAAGTTTTTCAGCAGGGAAATCAAACCATTCAGGGCTTGTCAAAAGCTCATAAGCCCAAGTGATAGCTTCGTCACGGAAGTAATCCCCGATAGAGAAGTTCCCCAACATTTCAAACATGGTATGGTGACGCGCAGTCTTCCCTACGTTTTCGATGTCGTTGGTACGGATAGCCTTTTGGGCATTGGTAATACGTGGATTTTCAGGGATAATGGTCCCGTCAAAGTATTTCTTAAGGGTTGCTACCCCAGAGTTGATCCACAAAAGAGTTGGGTCATTTACAGGAACCAAACTTACTGATGGTTCTACTGAGTGACCTTTGGTCGCCCAGAAATCAAGCCACATTTGGCGTACTTGTGCACTAGATAGTTGTTTCATATTGTCTCCTTATTCACTTGTTTAATGTGATTGGCTTTCCAGCATTTCCACATAGTCAATCGCGACACAGAGGGAAATGACTAGGTCTGCATAAGCGTCTTCAAGAACCGTTACGGTATAGGTAGAGGTCAGATGGAAGAGTTCCTTCTTAATTTCCGCAATCAACTGATCGCGATCATCCAGCAATTTGAAATTCAAATCCCAGATATTGCCCTCGATACGAAGACCTAGATTATCAAACTCATACTTATCTCGCCAGAAGGTCAACTTCTTACGAATGACAAAACTCGAGCCATCCCGAAGCTGAATCTCAAAACGAGGAAGCAAGGTCAAGATTTCTTTACTAATCTCACTGACTTGTTCACCAGCCGCATCATAGATGGTAAAGGTTTTAGGAATCTTAAAAAATGATCCCTCCACCTGATAGGCAATTTCTCCCCTGTCATCCTTGATAGCGAAGCGTTCGCCTCCAAGACGAAACTTTTGTTTGACAAGAAATGTTTTCATCAACACCTCCAAAAATCAAAAGACAAGCTCATATCACGAAGGGCGAAAAACCGCGGTACCACCTTCATTCAATGAACTTGTCATTCTCTTGTTCTTATGCAATTGTATGATTGAGTAGCATGACTTCCTAGCTTAGATGGCTCGCAGCACCGCCATTTCTCTGGACTAAGACAAGTGAAAATCAATTCTCAACTTTCTTATTATAACGTTTTTTTAAGTCTACGTCAACTGGAAATCATTCCCATTTAAGAAACCCCATTCCCTACATCTTCGATTACTTTTTCAGAATATATTTTTTCTTACTGCTATCACTCTTTTTATCCCAACTTTTATTCCAAGTTTTCGAATGTTTCATAATAAAAGACACCAAATTATTTAGTTTTGGTGTCTTTTATCTGCTCTCTAAATATTTTAAAGTTATTTATTTCTTAATATTTTTTACTATTAAAAAAATGATGATTAGAAAGAGAGTTATAGTAAGAGCGACTGTCATCAAACCAAACATTCCCATTTTACTTCACCAGTGTAACTAGATAGTCTGCGTCGAGCTCTGCTCGAAGAGCTCCGTCCCAACTTGGGCCGTTAATCCAAGGAACACTGAGTTGAAATGTGAAATATGCTGTTGCTCTCCTATTACTTTCATGCACTAAATTTGCGGAGTTTGTGCCTACTAGATGGAAATACCATAAATCATATGCGCTGGTAATGTTACGAGTATCTATTGTGATATAGAAGCCACAGTTAAATATCCCGCGTCTGTAACTTATATGATAAGTTCCGTTACTAGCTTTTTCACTACCAACTTGTGCCCATCTAAAACTGGTTCGAGGTCTGTCAGCAACCTTTGTAACGGTAATTACATTTTCTTCCCCAGAATTATCTGTAAATACTTGTGTAGCAGAATCCCCAACTTTCATTACTAAAGATGTTCTTGTTTCATAACTACCGTTATTGTCAATATTTTCATCTGCCTTTGTAGTTGAAAATGTTGTTAAAAACAATAAACTAGCAACTGCTGTTAAGAAAATCATAAAATTCTTTTTCATGATTTATTCCTCCTATCTTTTTTAAAAGCATAGAATATTTAGAGAGTTTCTTGTGTTTGTGTTTACGCTTACATTATACCATAAAATATTGTTATTGCAAAGAAAAAGAGTTAAAAAAACGAACCAGCGTGACTGATCCGTTTTCATACATCCTACTTCCGATACATTTTAAATTGTAGGAAGAGGTCGCTATATTTCCCTGTCCATTTATGGTCAAATTTCTCATAAATTTCTAGGTGTTTCATGGTTTCAACATCGGGATAGAAGGCCTTATCTTCCTTTGTTTCCTCTGGGAGCAGTTCCTTAGCTGGTAGGTTTGGTGTTGAATAGCCGACATACTCTGCATTTTTGAGGGCATTTTCGGGTTTCAACATAAAGTTGATAAAGGCATAGGCTGCGTCTTGGTTTTTGACTGTTTTGGGAATGACCATATTGTCAAACCAAAGGTTGCTAGCCTCAGTCGGTACCACATAGCGTAGATTTTCGTTTTTTTCTAGCATTTGGCTAGCTTCCCCAGAGAAGGTCACACCGATAGCAGCGTTGTTCTGAATCATGTAGCCCTTCATCTCGTCGGCAACGATAGCCTTGATATTGGGAGTCAGTTTGTAGAGCTTATCCACTGTCTCTTCCAACTGCTGGGGATCCTTGGAGTTGAGGCTGTAGCCGAGGGAATTGAGCCCTAGACCCAGCACTTCACGCGCCCCATCAAAGAGCATGATAGAGTTCTTATACTCTGGCTTCCAGAGGTCATCCCAATGCTCAGGCGCTTCCTCTACCATGGTTTCATTGTAGACAATTCCCAAGGTTCCCCAGAAATAAGGAATGGAGAATTTATTGCCTGGGTCAAAGGACTGGTTGAGGAACTCTGGTCCGATATTTTCAAGACCTTCAAGTTTTGAATAGTCAAGCGGTACCAAGAGGTCTTCGTCCTTCATCTTGTTGATCATGTATTCACTAGGAATGGCAATATCATAAGTCGTTCCACCCTGCTTGATCTTGGTATACATGGCTTCATTGGAGTCAAAAGTCTCGTACTGGACTTGGATTCCTGTTTCTTCTGTGAATTGCTCCAAGAGTTCTGGATCGATATAGTCTCCCCAGTTGTAGATAACCAGTTTTTGACTATCTCGGCTATTGATTTTACTGTCTAGATGCGTCGCAATTCCCCATAAGACGAGGATAATGGCTACGATTCCTGCTAAAAATGAATAGAGTTTTTTCATGCTTGCTCCTCCTTCTCGCGTGAGATAAAGTAATATCCAACCACTAGGATAATACTAAAGAGAAAGACAAGGGCAGAAAGGGCATTGATTTCTAGGGAAATCCCCTTGCGAGCACGAGAATAAATCTCGACTGACAGGGTTGAAAAGCCATTTCCCGTTACGAAGAAGGTCACGGCAAAGTCATCCAGCGAATAGGTAAAGGCCATGAAATAACCTGCAATGATAGACGGAGTCAGATAAGGAAGCATAATTTCCTTGAACATCTGAAATTGACTGGCACCAAGGTCATAGGCCGCATGAATCATGTCACCGTTCATTTCCTTGAGACGAGGCAAGACCATCAAGACCACGATAGGAATGGAGAAGGCTACGTGACTAGATAGAACGGTCAAAAAGCCAAGTGAAAACTTGAGTTGGGTAAAGAGAATCAAGAAGCTGGCACCAATCATAACATCAGGCGCAACCATGAGGATATTATTGAGTGATAGAAAGGCTTCTTGGTATTTCTTACGAGACTGGTAAATGTAAATAGCTCCAAAAGTCCCGATAATGGTCGCTATCAAGGCTGACAGAAAGGCCAAGAAAAAGGTCTGGGTCACAATTAACATAAGACGACCATCACCAAACATGGTTTTAAAATGGCTCAAGCTAAAGCCTGTAAAGCTATTCATGTCATTGCCTGCGTTAAAGGCATACCCAATCAGGTAAAAAATCGGCAGGTAGAGGACAAGAAAGACCAGTCCCAGATAAAGGTTGGCAAATTTTTTCATCGTTCTCTCCTTTCCTTGGTCACCCACATGGTGATGAACATGGTCAAGATGAGAATCACACCGATGGTAGAACCCATACCGTAGTTGTCATTGGTTAGGAAATTCTGCTCAATGGCTGTCCCCAAGGTGATAACGCGGTTCCCACCAATCAAACGGGTCAGCATGAAGAGACTCAAGCTGGGGATAAAGACAGATTGGACCCCACTTCTCACTCCGTTCATCGATAGAGGGAAGATGACATGGCGGAAGGTCTCCCACTTGGTCGCACCTAGGTCATAGCTGGCATTGATCAGATTATTGTCCATATCATCCAAAACATTGAAGATTGGCAAAATCATAAATGGAAGCTCGATGTAGCTTGCGACAAAGATAAAGGAGAAATCGGTAAAGAGCAACTGTTGTGAACCGATTCCGATAAATTCCAAGAATTGGTTAATAGAGCCATTTTGACCAAAAATCCCGATAAAGGCATAAGCTTTAAGGAGCAAATTGATCCAAGTAGGCAAGATAATCAGCATGAGCCAGAGTTGACGGTGCTTGAGACGGGTCAAAAATAGGGCTGTTGGATAACTGATAAGCAAGGTTACAAAGGTCACAATTCCTGCATAAAGCACGGAGTTAAAGCTCATTTTGAGGTAGGTCAAGTTTTGTGACGCAAAGTAAGATCTATAGTTTTCTAAACTAACCTGGCCTTCAATGTTGAAAAAGGATTGTCCGAAAATCAAGACCAAGGGTGCCAAGACAAAGAGTGCAATCCAGAGCATGTAGGGCACTACAAAGAGTTTAGAGCTTGTTTTCTTCATCTCTTTCCTCCTCGATTGCATTGATCAGACCTGCTTCTTGCTCTTCAATTTCCACGTATTCTTCGATACGAGCATCGAACTCTTCTTCGGTTTCGTTGAGACGCATGATGTGGATGTCTTCTGGTTCAAAGTTCAGACCGATTTCCTCACCCTCGATGGCCTTACGGGTTGAGTGGATCATCCATTCATTTCCAAGTTCGTCATAGGCGATAATTTCATAGTGCACCCCACGGAAGAGCTGGGTATCGACCTTAACTTGGAGCTTGCCTTCTTCAGGAAGGGTAATACGCAAGTCCTCTGGACGAATGACAACCTCGACAGGCTCATTTGGCTTCATCCCACCATCGACCGCTTCAAAGCGTTTGCCGTTAAACTCAACCAAGTAGTCCTCAATCATGGTTCCTGGCAAGATATTTGACTCACCGATAAAGGTGGCAACAAAATGGTTGATTGGCTCATCGTAGATATCCACAGGAGTTCCAGACTGGACAATCTCGCCATCATTCATGACGAAAATCCAGTCACTCATGGCCAGCGCTTCTTCCTGATCGTGAGTAACAAAGACAAAGGTAATGCCCAATCGTTGTTGCAATTCACGGAGCTCGTACTGCATGTCTGTCCGCAATTTCAAGTCCAGAGCTGACAGAGGCTCGTCCAACAAAACCACACGGGGTTGGTTGATGATAGCACGGGCAATGGCTACACGCTGACGTTGTCCTCCAGAGAGTTTACGGATGGAACGTTTTTCATAACCTTCCAACTGAACCATCTTGAGAACTTCCGCTACGCGTTTCTCGATTTCTTTCTTGTCAATCTTGCGCAAGCGGAGCGGAAAGGCAACATTTTCAAACACATTCATATGTGGAAACAAGGCATAGGATTGGAAGACCGTATGGACGTCTCGCTTGTTGATTGGGATGTCATTGATGCGGACACCGTCCAGTAAAATATCTCCTGTCGTCGCATCCAGTAAACCTGCAATGATGTTTAGGATAGTTGATTTCCCTGAACCAGATGCGCCTAGAAGGGTATAGAATTTCCCTTCTTCCAACTCAAAGTTGATGTCTTTGAGAACCTTGGTGTTGCTGTCTTCAAAAACTTTAGAGACGTTTTTGAATTCAATAATTGGTTTTTTCAATTGTCATTTATTCCTTCTTTTTCATAGATTAACAGATCAGGGCTCTGTCAGGCCGCCACTACCTCGTGTAGGAGATTGAACTGCCTACATTCTTCTGCACTAACGATAGGCTTTCACCCCCTTTCCATGACATAGCAGCAGCTTTTCAACTACAGCTTCCTACTTGCTTTCACCTAAAATACGGACTTCTCTCTCAAGAGTGACGCCAGAGTGTTCCTTTACTTTTTCGATAACAGACTCAATCAAGTCTTCGTAGTCTTTAGCCGTTCCGTCAGCAACATTAATCATAAAACCTGCGTGTTTTTCAGACACTTCAACACCACCGATACGATAGCCTTTCAAGCCAGCTTCTGAAATTAATTGACCTGCAAAATGCCCGACTGGACGCTTAAAGACCGAGCCACAAGATGGATATTCTAAAGGTTGCTTGAGTTCACGTAGGTGCGTCAAGCGGTCCATTTCCTGCTTGATAACCTGATGGGTTCCTGGGGCTAGGGCAAATTTAGCTGACAAGACAACTGCACCAGACTCTTGAATGGCTGAGTGGCGGTAACCAAAAGCCAAATCTTTAGCAGACAGGGTCTCTATTTCTCCATCCTTGGTCAAGACCTTACAAGACTGCAAGATGTGAGCAATCTCGCCACCATAGGCACCCGCATTCATAAAGACAGCACCACCGACGCTTCCTGGAATGCCACAAGCAAACTCAAAGCCAGTCAAACTATGACGAAGGGCAATGCGAGTTGTTTCAATCAAGTTAGCACCAGCTTCAGCTTCGATGGTATAGCCATCAACGGAAACATTATTGAGCTTGTCGCACAAGATGACAAATCCACGAATTCCACCATCACGAACGATGATATTGCTGGCATTGCCAAAAACCATCCAAGGAATATTTTCTTGATTGGCAAATTTTACAAGGCGCGCCAACTCAAAACGATTTCGTGGAAAGACCAAATAATCGGCCTCTCCACCTACTTTTGTATAACTATAGCTATGCAAGGGTTCCTTAAAACGGATATCAATTCCTTCTAAGATTTCAAGCATTTTTTCTCTTACAGACATGTCACTCTTCCTTTTACAAAATTCATTCCATTATACCATTTTTAAGACCATTTGACGACCCTAAAAAAATCTTAGGCTTATTTTAAACAAAAAAAGAGGTTTCCCCTCTTTTTATGATTTTTTGCAAAAGATAGCCTTGGTTCCATAGGTAACCAGAACGAGCTCAAGTGCTAGGACAACTTCCACCAAGACTGGATTTGTCAACCAGCCAACTTGGACTAGAGATGGTGCTAGGTCAAAGAAGGCATGTAGGCCATAGGCTGCTAGGAGATAAATCCATTTCTTCTGGCGAACAGCTTGGTAAACCCAAACAGTCAAGAGTAATTGGAAACCTAGCGCCAAGATTCGCTCAAAACCAAGCAAATAAATCTGCCAGACTGATAGCGACTGAATAGTTTTCAACATATTTTCAGACAGTAATTGCATGACCTGTGGATCCTGCGTTTGAACTGCTGAGAGAACGAAGTAGAGATTAAGCAAACTAGTAAGACCTAGGAAAATCAACTCCAAGCCACCATGCCCTAACCCATAGGCCAAGGCGTCTGCCTTTTCCAAACTTCTCTTTTTCTCCAACCATTTGAAGAAAATAAGACGAGCAGTTTCCTCAAAAAATGCTGCCATGGCTAAGCCATAGATGATATAGACAAGCGGATGGTCTTGCAAGAGGGCAATACTACCGTCTTTTTGAGGATGCAAAACCAAGATATGCACCAGTTTTTCCAAAATCTGTGAAGAGACAAAGAAGGCTACAGCTCCCAAGCCCAAAACAGCTAGATTAATCTGGTATTTCTTTTTGGCATACCAAACGCTCCCTAGCAAGAAAGCCAGCAACAGCACCATGGTAATGATAATATGAATGATCATTTTCTTCTCCTATTCTGCCTTTTCAATATCTTTTTTCATCTCGTCAACATTGAACTTAGCAAACAAGTATTGACGGTCTTGGACTGGGAAACGTTGGTCCAACTGGTCAATAGCTCCCACCTCAATAATGCCTTCCTTGATAACAAAGTCCATAACATGCCCACCGAAGGTCAAATCATCTGAGATAAAATGTAGATGATATCCTGCCAAACTGACCCCATTGAAAATCTCTGGCGTCCAGAAACCAACGATGGTTCCTGCCACATTGTCACGACTATATTCAGGTTGATGGGTTGCGACATCAGCAAACTTGGTATCTGGTGCCGACTTAGGAATCATGCGCACATGCATATGTGAAAATTCCCCACGAATCTTGATAGAGCGGAAAAGATTTTCCCCGTCATAATAAGACTCAATCCGTTCTTCCAATTCCTTGTCTGTCATCTCAAAGCGCTGGCGGAAAATGACCTCTGCCTGATGTGGTACTACTGCTGCGTAAGGAATAAGGGCATCTGGTAATACTTCTACAATTTCCGGTTGCTCTCCTGAGCCTTTGGCTTGATAAGCCTTGCCATCCAAGACAATCAATTCCCCATCAATGGAATCCAAGGTTCCCAAACCAAGGTCTCCATGCTCTAGCAATTCTCCTACTGTCATGGTCCCACCATAAAGGCCAGCCATCAAGGCTCCAAGGGTATTGTATTGAAATAATTTCACTGGTTCCTGCACGTTCTTATCCATTCTCTTTCTTGTTTGTTATTCTATAAATGTTACTCCTAAGTATACCACATTTAGCTTTATATGTGAACGAGAGAAACACCTTAGACATTGCCAAGAAAGAAAAAAAGGGTACAATGTAACAAAATCAAGGGAGGTCTGGAATGAAGAAACAAAGCAAGTACCAAGAGGTCGTAGCTTATCTGAAAAATGCATCGAGTCTGGACGCTTTCCGACGGGTAGCCTGAGATTTTGACAGAAACAAAACTTGAACTGGCACAACAACCCCTAAGGAACACACTTCCCTAGGGGCCTTTTTTTATTTAACTAAATCATTATTTATTTTTTGTTCCTAGCAAACATAAATATTGTATTAATAATTGCAAAAATAAATGCAAACAAAAGGATTTTCCAAAGGATAAATTTTTGTAACACTAAATATGCATATACAAATCCAATCAAAAAGCTAATAATCCCATCTTTTATTAAAAAGTTTTTATCACGCATTATTCCAGACCACACTGAACTGCCCAAATAGCCAACTGACCAGCAATGATATAAATATTTGTTTTAAGTCCATTAGCTTTAACAAATCTTAGTACCACTTTAGCTAATTCTAACCAAGCCTTTTTCTGCGCATACTTAACAATTAGCGAAACATTGGTCATAGCAAAAAATTCTTCTCGTATTTTTCTCGCTATACATCCTCCCATCTCATCCCAAGGGACTCTGTCATAGAGATTATTAATATTAGTTTCTAATTTATTTTCCGCAAGAGCAATATCTTTTTGAGAAAAGTTTTTATAAACATATTCAGTAAAATTTTTTTCATTAACTCCATTTCTAAACATTTGATCAAGAACATTAGCTACATCATCTATTTATTTTTGTTCTTGGGTACTAATTTCAGAAACTTCCGTAGTAGTTACATCATCAGCAAATACTCTAACAGAAACTATAGAAGGAGACATAATAGAAAATAGTGATAATACAACAAGAGCTGAAGTTACAGTTTTTTTAAATTTCATAAAAAACACTCCTTCAAGTCACAAATATATATTACTGATAAAATAACTTGATTTTCTGATTTAAAACTCCTTTCTAACAAGTCATTCGTATACTTTTATTTTTCAATTCTATTATACCACAACTAGAAAACGGTTTCAAGTTTTTTCCTAAAAATATGTGCAAGTAATACGGGGAAATTAGCATGAAAACTTTTTAAAACAAACCAACCCCAGATAAAAATACATATTTTGTTTTAAAGAGAAAAAAGTTCCGAAAAACTGTCACATCTGCATTTGGTTGCTCTTTGATTTCAAAAAAAGTATTAAAGATGGGAATATACCACATTTGCTCTTAGATGTGAACGAGAGAAACACCCTAGACATTGCCAAGAAGGAAAAAAAAGGGTACAATGTAACAAAATCAAGGGAGGTCTGGAATGAAGAAACAAAGCAAGTACCAAGAGGTCGTTTCCTATCTGAAAAATGGTATCGAGTCTGGACGCTTTCCGACGGGAAGTCGCCTGCCTTCTATCCGTCAACTAAGCCTTGACTTTCACTGTAGCAAGGACACCGTTCAGCGCGCCCTGCTGGAATTACGGTACGAACAATACCTCTATGCCAAGCCCCAGAGTGGCTACTATGTCCTAGAACAAGGGCAACACCAAGACCTCGAAATCGAGGTTACGGATGAACACGCCAGCGCCTATGACGATTTCCGACTCTGTGTCAATGAAACTTTGATTGGCCGGGAAAACTACCTCTTCAACTACTATGAAAATCAAGAAGGTTTAGAAGACTTAAGACAATCCATTCACCAACTCCTCTTTGACCAAGCCCTCTACTGCAAGGCTGACCAACTGGTACTGACTTCTGGAACCCAACAAGCCTTGTTTATCCTTTCTCAAATTTCCTTCCCTAGCCAAGCCAAGGAAATCTTGATGGAACAACCGACCTACCATCGAATGAATCGCCTCTTGATTGCTCAGGGTCTGGACTATCAAACGATTGAACGAGGCATTGATGGGATTGACTTGAAGGAACTGGAAGGCCACTTCAAAACAGGAAAAATTAAGTTTTTCTATACCATTCCTCGATTTCACTATCCTCTAGGCCATTCCTATTCTGAGCAGGACAAACGAGCTATTCTTGACTTAGCAGCCAAGTATGATGTCTATATCGTAGAGGACGATTATCTGGGTGATTTGGACTCCAAGAAGGGCCAAACCTTCCACTATCTTGATACAGAGGAGCGTGTCATTTATATCAAGTCCTTCTCGACCAGCCTCTTTCCAGCCCTTCGTATTACAGCACTCATTCTTCCAAATGCTATCAAAGAAGCATTTGTGGCCTACAAAAATATCCTAGACTACGACAGCAACCTCATCATGCAAAAGGCCTTATCACTCTATATCGATAGTCAATTGTTTGAGAAAAATCGTCTGACTCGCTTGAATAATCAAGAAACTTACCAAAAACAAATCAAGGAAAGACTAGCTTACAGCCCCTGTCCTCTTCCTCATTTTCCTCTTCACGATGGTTTATTGCTAGACCTGAGACAGTATCCTAAAATCGCCAATCTCAAACACAGTCAACTAGGCTTGGACTTCTTTGAAGAGGCCTATTTAAGCACCTGTCCTTATCAATTTGCCAAGGTGTCCCTAGACAATCTGGAAAAGGTTTTAAACTATTTAAAAGCAGAATTGGAATGACATCCAACTCTGCTTTTTCTTATTCTTCAACTTCAGTTAGACTTGCTGCTTTTTCAAGATAGCTTTGGTAAATTCCTTCATCCTTGAGTTTTTGGATGACCTTGTCTACCACTTCTCTCAAATCATCACTATTTTTTCTAAGAGCAACGGCATTGGCGTCGCCGTCCTTCATCTTCAAGCTGACAATTGCGACAGCTAAGTCAGCGTTTTTAGCAGCATAACTAAGTGCAACAGGCTCATCCATATGAACAGCATCTACTTTTCCAACCTGCAATTCATTGACTGCTTCACCCATATTAGTTAGGGAAGTTAATTGAGCTTTTGGCAATTGTTCCTTGACCATTGATTCTGGAACAGTCCCTTTTTGAGCCGCAATATTAGCACTTTCAAGGCTAGTTAAATCCTTGTATTTTTCTACATCAGCCTTACGAACCAAGAAACTAATCTTGTTTTCATAGTAAGAGATTGAAAAATCAAAGACTTCTTTTCTCTCGTCAGTAGCGCTAATTCCCGCAACTGCCAGGTCAGCCTTACCTGTTTGAAGACTGGTCAAAACATTGTCAAAACTCATGCTTGAGATTTCCAACTTAACCCCAAGTTCATCAGCGATAGCCTGAGCCATGTCGATGTCTGCACCGACTACCTGGTTCTTTCCATCAACCAATGATTGAAATTCAAAGGGTGCATAGTCAGGACTTGTCGCCACAACCAATTTCCCCTTTTGCTTAATGGCCTCAACAGCTGACTGAGAACCATTAGAACCTGACTGGCAAGCTACTAAGAAGAAACTTGCAAGAAAATTACATAAAACAAATATCCATTTTTTTGATTTCATAAATAAACAACCCCTCTGTTAATTTTGTATAATTATAACGATATCTAAGTTGCTTGTCAAGTGTTTTCTTGCATTTTCATAAAATATATTTACTAAAAAATAGAAATACAGTGGTTAGTTTATCTATCTATTGGGAACTTATTTTCAAAAAAATCATTTATCATATCTTGATGCTGCTGGTTTACAATTGCAATATTTTGTATGTCACTATGATCAAAAAATCCTAATTCTAAAGTTTCATCACTTGTAAAAAAATTTGTAGAGATAGAAGTTTCAGATGAAACTAAATACAAGATTGTAAGAACTTGAGCCTCATCACCATTCGGATAACTGTCTGAATATTTTGTATAAACATTTAAGAGTTTTTCCACCCTCACTTCGACTCCTGTTTCTTCATAAAACTCTCGCACTAAAGCTTCTAAAGCCGATTCTCCTAATTCAAGAGCACCACCTGGTAATCCCCACGTTCCTTTATCTGCTCGTTTTTGTAATAAAATTTTTCCTGATTGACTTAATATTCCACAGGTAAAATTTAAAATAATTTTATCTTTTCCAACTTTTTTTCTGATATTCTGTATGTAGTTCATTATTCACCTCTGACAAAGTAAACTATCTATACAATGAAAGCTTACTGTATTAAAAAGTAAGCTTTCACAATAATTTTATCCTTTGAATACTTTATAATTCGACAATCTTACCTGTTTCAAAGTAAACAACCCATTCACAGATATTTTTAGCATAGTCACCGATACGCTCCAAGTAGGAAATAACTTGGAAATAATCACGACCCGTAACAATGGCTTCTGGATTTTTCTTAATCTCTTCAGTCGCAAGGTCACGGATAGTTTCAAAATAGTGGTTAATTTGCTCATCCATGGAGGCTACCCGGTATGCGTCGTCAACAGAACCATTAAGATAAAGATCAAGTGCTGCTTCAACAACGCTTTTAACTTCACGTCCCATTTTTTGAATTTCTTCCTCTACAGCTGGAATGCGCTCTTCCCCCTTCATACGGATGGTTGCCTGGGCAATGGCTACAGCGTGATCCCCCATACGCTCCACATCTGATACAGCCTTAAGGACAGTCAAGACTGTACGCAAATCTTGAGAGACTGGTTGTTGGAGTGCGATCATTTCAAATGATTTCTTTTCCAGTTTCACTTCGTATTCATTTACTTCTGCATCATCTTCGATGACCTCTTTTGCCAGGTCACGGTCATGCGTGACAAAAGCACGTACCGTACGATTGATTTGTGAGAGCACTTCTTGTCCCATAGCGTAGAACTGGTTATGTAATTTCTCTAAATCTTCTTCAAATTGAGATCGTAACATCTTTCATCTCCTTATCCAAATTTTCCTGTAATATAGTCTTCCGTTTCCTTGTGTTGGGGATCAAGGAACATCTGCTTGGTATCATTAAATTCAATCAAATCTCCATCTAGGAAAAATCCTGTCTTATCAGAGATACGTGAAGCTTGCTGCATGGAACGGGTTACCAGAAGCATGGTGTACTTGTCTTTTAGACCATACAAGGTTTCCTCAATTTTACCAGCTGAAATCGGATCCAAAGCCGAAGTTGGCTCATCCAAGAGGATGATTTTAGGACTAGTTGCCAAGACACGGGCCACGCAGACACGCTGCTGTTGACCACCTGACAATCCAATAGCTGAATCATGTAGACGATCCTTGACCTCATCCCAGATAGAGGCACCTTGCAAGGCTTTTTCTACGGCTTCATCCAGAACCAGCTTATCCTTAATTCCATTGATACGAAGCCCGTAGACAACATTCTCATAGATAGTCATAGGGAAAGGATTAGGTTGTTGGAAAACCATTCCGATTTCCTTACGTAATTCAACCGTATCTGTACGCGGACTGTAGATGTTGTGACCATTGTACACCACGGATCCAGTTGTGGTCACCTCTGGATTGAGATCTCCCATGCGGTTGAGAGACTTGAGGAGGGTTGACTTCCCTGATCCAGATGGACCAATCAAGGCTGTAATTTCCTTAGGTTGGAAAGATAGGGAAACACTATTCAAAGCCTTCTTTTTATTATAATAAACGGACAGGTCTGATACCTGTAAAATCGCATCTGTCATACGGTTTCCTTTCTAACCAAAGTGACCAGATACATAGTCATTGGTGGACTGTAGCTTGGCATTTTGGAAAATAGTTGCAGTTTTGTCATACTCAATCAAATCACCCAAGTAAAAGAAGCCTGTATAGTCACTTGCACGAGCAGCCTGCTGCATATTATGCGTTACAATGATGATGGTAAAGTCTTTCTTGAGCTCAAACATGGTCTCTTCTAGTTGCATGGTCGCAATCGGATCCAAGGCTGAGGCTGGCTCATCCATTAAGAGGATATCTGGCTTAACAGAGATGGCACGAGCAATACAGAGACGTTGTTGCTGACCACCTGATAAGGTCAAGGCTGACTTGTGGAGATCGTCTTTAACCTGATCCCAGAGGGCAGCCTGACGAAGGGAGGTTTCTACGATTTCATCTAGGACTTGCTTATCCTTAACTCCAGCACGTTCATGCGCAAAGGTAATATTACGGTAAATTGACTTAGCAAATGGATTAGGGCGTTGAAAAACCATTCCAATGTGTTTACGCATTTCATAAACGTTGATTTCTGGACGGTTGACATCAATTCCACGATAGAGAATCTGCCCAGTTACTTTAGCAATATCAATAGTATCATTCATGCGATTGAGACTGCGTAAGTAGGTAGATTTCCCCGATCCCGACGGACCAATCAAAGCTGTAATTTTATTTCTTTCAAATTGCATATCAATCCCCTTAATGGATTCATTTTTACCATAGTAAACATGGACATCCTTAGTAGAAAGGGCTACTTTTTCTTCAGGAAAGGTAAGGATATGCTTCTCATCCCAGTTATATGTTGACATGGCTTCTCCTTTAGACAGCGGTTAATTTCTTGTGTAGATAGTTTCCGAACTTACGAGCTCCAAAGTTAAAAATCAGGATAAAGATTAGGAGCACAGCGGCAGAACCTGCTGATACAATAGTTCCATCTGGAATAGTGCCTTCACTATTGACTTTCCAGATATGGACAGCCAAGGTTTCTGCTTGACGGAAGATAGAGATGGGGCTAGTCACACTGAGGATATTCCAGTTAGACCAGTCAAGAGCTGGCGCCGATTGCCCTGCTGTATAAATCAGAGCTGCAGCTTCGCCAAAGATACGACCAGATGCCAAGACGACACCCGTTACAATACCTGGAAGCGCTTCTGGAATAACAACATGAACCACTGTCTCCCAACGAGAAATCCCAAGAGCCAGACCAGCCTCACGTTGGGTATGGTGAACATGTTTCAAACTATCCTCTACATTACGCGTCATCTGAGGCAAGTTAAAGACTGTCAAGGCCAAGGCACCTGAAATGATTGAAAATCCATACTCAAACTGGACTACAAAGATCAAGTAACCAAAGAGCCCCACCACCACTGATGGTAAAGAGGACAAGATTTCAATACAAGTCCGCACAAAGTTGGTAACAGGACCTTTTTTAGCATACTCAGCCAAGTAAATCCCAGCTCCCATAGAAAGAGGTACAGAAATAATCAAAGTAATGACCAATAGGAAAAAGGAATTGTAAAGCTGAATGCCAATCCCACCACCTGCTTGAAAAGCAGAAGACCTTCCAGTCAAGAAAGACCAAGAGATATGGGGCAAGCCCCGAACCAAGATATAGAGAATCAAGGAAGCCAAGATTGTCACAATGATGCTAGCAATCGTATAGAGGACAGCTGTTGCAAGTTTATCTAATTTCTTAGCGCGCATAATTTTTCTTTCCTCTTTCTTTCGTAATCAATTTAATCACACTGTTAAAAACTAAACTCATCAAGAGCAGTACCAAGGCCAGTGACCAGAGAACATTATTATTTACAGTTCCCATGACAGTGTTCCCAATTCCCATAGTTAATATAGAAGTTAAAGTTGCAGCTGGTGTGGTCAAGGAAGTTGGGATAACAGCTGAGTTTCCGACAACCATCTGGATAGCTAGAGCCTCACCAAAGGCACGCGCCATCCCAAAGACCACTGCAGTGAAAATACCAGAACGGGCCGCCTTCAAGATCACACGCCAGATAGTCTGCCAGCGAGTGGCTCCCATAGCGAAACTGGCCTCACGATAATAACGAGGAACCGCACGCAAGCTATCCGTTGTCATAAAGGTTACGGTCGGCAAAATCATGACAAAGAGGACGGAAATCCCTGACAAAATCCCAAAACCAGTCCCACCAAAGACACTGCGAACAAAGGGAACGACGACTTGCAAGCCAATAAATCCGTACACTACTGAAGGAATCCCAACCAGGAGTTCAATAGCTGGTTGCAAAATCTTCGCCCCTTTTGGTGATACTTCGGTCATAAAAACTGCTGCACCAATAGCAAAGGGTGTTGCGATAAGGGCTGAGAGAATGGTAACGATAAAGGAACCCAAAATCATAGGAAGGGCACCAAATTCTTTACTAGAAGGATTCCAAGTTCCTCCCAAAAGAAAGTCAAAGATATTCACACCATTGACAAAGAAGGTCGACAAGCCTTTTTGCGCTACGAAAACCAAAATCATGGCCACAAGGATGACTATCAAAGAAAGACAGGCAAAGGTCAAACCTTTTCCTAGTTTCTCCAGACGAGAATTCTTTGATGGAAGCAACATTTTCTTAGCTAATTCTTCTTGATTCATTATTGTCTCCCTTCCAACACTGTCACAGTTCCGGCAGCATCTTTTTCAACCTTCATTTCCTTAATCGGAATATACTTCAATCCTTTGACAATCCCTTCTTGGGTCTCATCCGAGAGAACAAAATTGAGAAATTCTGCAGCCAACTCATTGGGCTGCCCCAATGTATACATATGCTCATAAGACCACAAGGGCCAATTATTGCTACTTATATTTTCTGGACTTAAGTCATAGCCATTCAACTTCATGCTTTTGACCGAATCATCTATATAGGTAAGAGATAAATAAGAGATAGCTCCTGGACTTTTTGATACGATTGATTTTACCGCTCCATTTGAATCCTGCTCCTGACTTTGCATGGCGGACTGACCTTCCATAATGACAGTATCAAAGGTAGCACGAGAGCCAGAGCCGGCTGCCCGATTGATAACAGAGATGGGTAAGTCCTTACCACCAACCTCTTTCCAATTGGTTACCTCACCTATGAAGATTTGACGAAGTTGCTCTGTCGTTAGGTTATCAACATCGACCTCCTTATTGGCAATCAGAGCCAAGCCAGCTACCGCGACCTTGTGGTCAACAAGAGCAGAAGCATCAATTCCGTCTTTTTCCTCAGCAAATACATCTGAGTTTCCTATATCAACTGCCCCAGATTGAACCTGGGACAAGCCTGTACCAGAACCTCCCCCTTGGACATTGACCGTTTTTCCAACATGGATCGTGCCAAATTCATCTGCCGCTACTTCAACCAAGGGTTGCAAGGCAGTTGAGCCAACAGCCGTTATGGATTCTCCACGATCAATCCAGCTAGCACAGCCTACTAAACAAGCCGTCAGCCAAAAAGCGATAAGAGACAGAGCAAGCTTTTTTCTTTTTTTCACTGTTTTTCTCCTCGAAAATAATTATGAATACTGTGAATTTTTTAAGTAGTTCTTTATGAGTTGACGCATGAATTCTTACCAAATTTCTGCGCAATTGATTATTTATATAATATAGGCTATATTACTCTTTTCTAACCTCCTTTTTTCATATGTGGATAAAATCTCTTGTCTATCCCTTCCCCCATTGTCACCCATTATAGTCATTTCGTGTCTCTTTTTCCCCTTTTTAATGCAAGGAAAAGGTTACTCTCCTTAGATGATAATCCAAAAGCTAGAAAGGTATCTCAAACCTCTCTACTCTCCCAGACTAGTTTACAACTAAAAGGAAAAGATTCTATTTTATGGGAAATCTAGTTTACAAGCGGTAAGAACGCTAATAACTAAACTTCTTGTACTCTTTGAAAATCTCTTCAAACCAGGTCAGCCTTGCCTTGTTATAGGTATGTACCTATTTGGTCAGTCCTATCTACAACTTTAAAGCAATGCTTTGTAACTGACTCCGTCAGTCCTATTTGCAACCTCAAAACAGTATTTTGAGCTATCTTTGGCTAGCTTCCTAGTTTGCTCTTTGATTTTCATTGAGTAGTAAAACTACATGTGATGGCAATCAAGATATCAAGAATCATCCTACTAAAAAAATCCATACTTTCACTATAACATAGAATAAGATATTTGACTAGCATTTTCACTTGAATCTGAGGCCTTTTGGAAAATAATTTTTCAAAACATTTCCAGTAACCTTTGCAAAGCCCAAGCCATTGCCTTTAACCAAAACTTGGTACCAACCATTTGGCAGACTTTCTGCCAGCTGAACAGTTTCTCCAGCCACATACTTGACAAACGCTTCTTGGTCAATTTCAACCGACTGCTTGATCTGACTCGGTTTCAAGGCTAGACCAAGAGCAAAACTGGGCTCAAAGCGTTTCTTCTTAAAAGTGCCCAGATGTAGTCCATTGCGAGCAATCTTGAGCTTACCTAAATCTGGCAAGAGTTCTGGTAAGAGATAGAGTTGGTCCCCAAAAGTCTGCAAGATTCCCGGTAGATTGACCTTCAAATGGTTTTGGGCAAATTCTTGCCACAAGGCAACTTGTTCTCGACCAAGATTGCTCTTACTTGCCTTACATTTAGGAGTTGGATTGTTACCCTTAAACTGTAGATGGGCTACAAACTGACCCTCTCCCTTAAACTGATGAGGGTACATCCGAGCCGTTTCTGGCAGGTCAATACCAGCTACCATTCCATTGATATGCTCTACTGGCAACAAATCAAAATCATACTCTTCCAGCAACCACTTAACAATCTCTTCGTTTTCCTCGGGTGCCCAGGTACAGGTTGAATAAACCAGACGACCACCTTCAGCTAGCATGGTTACTGCATCTGCTAAAATTTCTCTTTGCAAGCTAGCACATTGACTCGGATACTCTAAGCTCCAATAGTTCATAGCATCTGGTTGCTTACGAAACATTCCTTCACCAGAGCAAGGGGCATCAAGGACAATGAGGTCAAAATAGCCTTTAAAGACCTTGGCCAAGCGGTCAGCAGATTCATTGGTCACCACAACATTTGTCGCTCCAAAGCGCTCCATGTTTTCTACTAAAATCTTAGCCCGTTTGCTTGAAATTTCATTGGAGACGAGAAGGCCCTCTCCAGCTAGATAGGCTGCCAGTTGAGTTGATTTACCCCCCGGTGCAGCAGCCAAGTCCAAGACCTTCATACCAGGACTGGGTTGGGCTACTTGAGCCACCATTTGAGCAGCAGGTTCTTGCGAATAAACTAAACCTGTAGCATGCTCAGGCGATTTCCCTGAAACCTTCCCATAGTGGCCCCAAGGGGTTTGAGTAATGGCATCAGAAAAGGAAAGTTGCTCTTCTTTTAAGGGATTGACCCGAAAGGCCGAAACCGCTTCCTCCTCAAAAGAGGCAAGAAAATCTCTTGCCTCATCTCCTAGTATCTCTTCATATTTTTCAACAAATCCTTCTGGAAATTGCATTTAAGTTCTTTTCCTTTCGTAAATATAGGACTGAATTTCCTCCTGCATCTCAAGAGGCACCATCATGACCAGCTGTCTGGTTTGAAAATCAGGAGCTTCACCAAAAAGGGTCACAACCCGATAGCCCAGACTTTCCCCTAAAATACTAGCTGCGGCATAATCCCATGGTTGCAGATAAGTGAGATAGGTCAACAAACGCCCTGACAAAATCTTGGCAAAACTAATGGCCGCACTTCCATAGACACGAACACCAAGAACCGCTCGGCTCAAATCAGCCAGCCCCCATTCATTGGTTTCCAGCATACCACTATTCCCTGCAATGAGAAAATCTCCAAGTGGTTTAGTTTTAAAAGGAGCTAGGGGCCTATCATTTAGACAAACTGGAAAGACCCCACCACCGTGGTAACAATCCCCTTTGACCACATCATAAATCAGACCAAACTGTCCCTGACCATTTTCAAAATAAGCCATCATAACAGCAAAATCTTCCTGCTGGGCTACAAAGTTATTGGTACCATCAATGGGATCAATGACCCAAACCTTGCCCTCTTGAACCGAGGCTCGCAGACAACCTTCTTCAGCACAAATCTTATCCTCAGGATAACGGGACAAAATCTCACCAACCAAGAGTTCCTGAATTTCTTTGTCCAGTCTGGTCACCAAATCTGTTGGAGAGGACTTGGTTTCAACACGCAAGTCTTCCTGCATGTGGTCAAGGATGTACTGACCCGCTTTCTTAATTAGCTCTTTAGCAAATTCAAATTTACTTTCCAAGAGAAATCTTTCCTTCCCCTTTTTCCTTAGCCGCCTGAACTGCTCGGTAAAGCGAATAGCCACTGACTGTTTCAAATTCTCGTCCCAAACGTTTTTCTTCACTCTTTCTTGGCACAACCGCCTTGAATCGCTTATAGGAGTCCAGTAACTTTTTAGCCTCTACCTTGCCTTCATAGGCAGCTTCAACATCATTAAAAAAAGAAAGCACTGAAGCAAGTTCTTCAGTGCTCCACGACAAATCTAGTGGGTAACTATACTGTTTGTTCATTAACTAATACCAGCTCTCATTCTTGCTTCTTTTAGTTCTTGCTTACGGTAACTACGAGGGAGAAAAGCACGAATCTCATCTTCATTAAAACCGATTTGCATGCGCTTGGCATCAATAATAATTGGACGACGCAAAAGACTAGGATACTGCTCAATCAAATGAAGCAATTCCGATACCGAAATACTCTCTACATCAATATTCAATTTTTGAAAAATTTTTGAACGAGTTGAAATGATGTCATCAGTACCATTTTCGGTCAAGGAAAGGATGTGTTGCAATTCTTTTCTTGTTAAAGGACTGGTCATAATATTGTGTTCCACAAAGGGAACCTTATGTTTTTCTAACCAGGCCTTAGCCTTACGACATGATGTACAGCTCGGTGATAGAAATAGTGTAATCATGCTTTTCTCTTCTTATCTATACTTTGCTACTTCTATTATACAAAAAAATAAAGCGCTTGACTAGAGATTTTTAGAAAAAAAGCCTATTTTTTCAAGAAAAATAGACTGTTCGCAAACGATTGACACAATTGGATTTGCTTAATTCACTCTTAACGATGGATTCAAATGATATACATTTTTATATATACAAATTAAAAACATCTTTCTTTTCACTTCTTACGACTTTTTAGATATAGATAGCCAAAAAAGCTTTCATAGAGGGCGAAAAAGAGGAGGAAGGCATGAAGGAAAAAGGTCTCTGGCAAAATCAGTATAACTGGATCCTTGGCTGGGTCAAAAAGCCAGGTATCATCTCCTACAAAGAGAATTTGATGGAACAGAGTAAAGAATTGGTCAAAACCAATCAAAACTCCCCCAAGCCCAATCAGTAAAGGCAAAACCACTAGAGCCAAAAGCCTCTTACTAAATAGAGACAAGAAGCCCTTTTTCACAATCCCTTCGACAAAGAAATAGAAACTTGGCAGTGTCACTAGAGCTACTAGCTGAACCAAGTGGAAGAGATTCTTGACCACTGCAAAGTGGTGCAGACCAGCTGCTGACGGACGAAAATCAGGCATCTGCAAGACCTGACTAAATGGATTGGTCAGATAATTCATCAAAATATGAAAATTGTATTGAATGGTTTCTGGTTTTAGATAGACTCGATTCGTTAAGTTTAGCCACTGAATCTCCATAGGATAGAAAATCCAAGCCAAATAAATGGTCAGAAGGATAGAAAGAGAGAGGAGAAAGAGCATAGAGCTCCAAAAGGTCAATTTAGTTTTCATCAAAATCCCACTCCGCAAGGCTAGAAACCACATGTGTCGGTGCGATTGGTAGGCCAGCTACTTCTTCTGCCTTGGTAAAACCTGTCGTCACCAAGAGCGTTGGAATGCCATTGTCAATCCCTGCTCGAATATCAGTTAAATAGTTATCTCCAACCATAATCAACTCTTCACGTTCTAAACCTAAGTGCTCAACCGCCTTGTCCATAATGATGGCATTTGGTTTTCCAATATAAACAGGCTTCACTCGTGTTGCTACTTCAAGCAGGGTAATCAGTGAACCAGCACCAGGCAAAAGACCACGCTCTGTCGGGATATTGAGGTCAGGATTGGTTCCGATAAAATGAGCTCCCTTTTGGATAGCTAGAGTTGCTGTGGCAAATTTTTCATAGTCGACTTGCCAATCCAGACCAACTACCACGTAGGCAGGGTTTTCCTTGTCTTCCACATAACCAGCCGCCTTGATGGCTTCCTTGAGTCCTGCTTCTCCGACGACATAGACGGTCTTTTCAAGCCCCAAGTCATTCATATAGTCGATAGTTGCCAAAGTCGCTGTGTAGACAGTCGATAGAGGCGTATCGATATTAAAATTCTGAGCCAACATTTCTTGAACACTCTCAGGAGTACGGGTTGTATTGTTGGTCACAAAGAGATAGGGGATGTCTCGCTTTTGCAATTCATGGACAAAAGCCTCTCCTGCTGGGATTCGGTCTTTCCCCTTATAAATGGTTCCGTCTAAATCAATTAAATAGCCTTTATATTTCATCTATTTCTCCCTAAGCCTTTTTTATTTCTTGCCAAGTAATAATAGCCTGTGCATTGGTAGCCCCGTCGCTTGTAATTTCATGCTTGCTTTCCAGTCCAGTCCGTTCAACAGACGATATGATTACCCCACCTGGTCGAACTTCCTTGACATACTTGAGGTTGATTTTCTTGGGAATATAGTGGGTCAAAAAATCCGCTCCCATGACCTCAAAAATCCAGTCCAAGTATTTACTGTTATTGACATGACCATTCATATCCAAGTCGTAAAAACGAACATGGTAATCCTTGCTGATCGGCTTTTCCAAGGACTCATACTTCGGTCCACGGATAAGTTTTTTATCAAAATCAGACTGGTAAGGAGCCACAATCTCAGGTTCAACAGCATGGACTTTTCGACTGTCGCGGTCCATGAGAACAAAAGTCGCCATCATGTGGATGAGTTCCTGACCTGCTTCATCATAAATGGTAAAGCGACGGTAGCAAAAGAGCCGATTGTAGCTCAAAGCTTCCGTTTCGATGGTGATTTCTTCCGCAAAACGAGGCAAACGAACCACCTCAATATCGTATTCTGTGATAATCCAGACCAGATTATGATCTTCTAAAATGGCCTTATCACTAACTCCCAGTTCAATCGACTGCATCCCTGAAACTTGTAGGGACAGCAAAATCACATCTGGAAGTTTGATATGACCGTTCATGTCAGCCATATCAAAAGGAATTTTCATTTTCATTTGATAAGTTAAGCCCATCATCCTACTCCAAAATAAATCGTTCTGCTACGGTGTCTCCTAAGAAGAGACCTCTTTTTGTCATGCGAACTCGGTCACCCTCTATTTGCATGAGACCCTGTTGAACCAAGCCTCTGACAATTTCTCCATAAAGTCCATCAAAAGACCGTCCAAATTTTTCCTCAAATCGCGCCATGGAGACTCCTGATTTCTTGCGGAGTCCCAGGAACATTTCTTCTTCCATTTGCTCTTTTTGACTCAGGTACTCCTCTGTGATACGAGCATTGCCTTCCTCAACCGCATTAAGATAATGGCGAATGGGACCATGATTTTTATATCGAATACCATTGACATAACCAGATGCTCCAGCACCGATGCCATAGTATTCAGCATTGTCCCAGTACATAAGATTGTGGCGACTTTCAAAACCAGGTTTGGAGAAATTAGAAATCTCATAATGCTCAAAGCCTGCTCGCTCAAGCTCAGTGATGATGTACTCAAACATCTCAGCTTCCAGCTCCTCCTTAGGCAGAGGCAATTTTCCTCGCCGCATGCGGTTCATAAAGACCGTGTGGTTTTCTAAAATCAAGCTATACAAACTCATGTGGGGAATATCCAGTCCAATGGCCTTAGCCACATTTTCCTGGACCTGCTCCATGGTCTGACCAGGCAGTGCATAAATCAAATCAATAGAGATATTGTCAAAACCAGCCAGTTTCAGACGGTCGATATTTTCATAAATATCCTTCTCCAAATGACTGCGCCCAATCTTTTTCAACATCTTATCATCAAAGGTCTGGACACCTAGCGAAACACGATTGACAGCCGAATTTTTCAAAACAGCTATCTTATCCGCATCCAAATCGCCTGGATTGGCTTCAATAGTCAACTCTTCCAAGACAGACAAGTCCAAGTTTTTAGTCAAGCCATTCAGTAACACCTCCAGTTGCGGAGCCGACAGGGCTGTCGGTGTTCCACCACCGATGTAGATGGTCCGCAACTTTTGAATATCATAAGAACGAAACTCTTCTAACAGATGCTCCAAATAGCTATCAACTGGCTGATTCTTTATAAAAACTTTTGAAAAATCACAATAATAACAAATCTGGGTACAAAATGGGATGTGCACATAGGCTGACGTTGGTTTTTTCTGCATAGTACTTATTATACCACAAAAGCGAACAATACTTAGAATTCCCTTTAACAAAATCCTAGCATTGTTCGCTTTCTTTATCTAAACATTCTTTTTATTTTATGACGAACACGATTCCCAGAACCAATCTAGTTTGTCTTTACAATACAAAAGAATGAATGTTCATTTGACTAAATTTTTAGTCTTCTTTTTTCTTTCTAAGAGCAAGTCCGAGACCGCCCAGCAGACCAAGAAGTCCTAGAGATACAAGAGTCGCATTTGATTCTGTTCCTGTATTTGGTAATACATTTTGAGAATCATTTGACTTAGTTCCATTATCACTAGCATCTGTAGTATCTTCATGATTTGCATTCGGAGTAACTGCATCTGGAATTGGAGTTGTTGGTGCAGGTGCAGGTGTATCTTGACCAGAATTTCCATTAGTAGCAGGTGTGACTGGAGTTGCTGGAGTGACTTTACCTGGTGTTACCTTAGCTGGTGTTGTTATATTATTAGCAATGTGTTCTGTGATATGACCGTCCTTTGAATCTACATCGTAAGTGGTTGTAGTAACTATTTTACCTTTAGCTCCTTCAATACGTTCATTAGGTGTGTCAACTTCTCGTTCACCATCTCTAACATATTCAACTTCAGGTTCAATTAGTGTTTCTACTATTTTGTCCTTGGCTGCGACTTTGACTATTGTTGCTGTTGGATTTACTACTACTGGTTTTCCTACAGTTGGAGTAATTTCCCCTGTTGTTGGATTTACTCTGTACGTTGTTGTGATGCTGTCTTCACCATCTTCACCTTTAACGGTGATTGCTTCAGCACCTTTTTCTTTCGTATCATCTTTTTCGTAACGTACTGGAGATGGTACCACCCTCTTCTCAACCGTTGCTTCTTTCCTTGTTCCGTAAGTCGTTACTGTTGTAGGAGTCACCTTACCGGTCTTTGAATCAACTTCATAAGTTGTAGTGTTGATAACTTCACGTCCTTGGTCATCCTTATTACGTTCAACCTTAGTTTTAGCCCCAACCTTAACTATTGTTTTACCAGCTAGGGTGACCATTGGGTTACCAACGTGTTCTGTGATATGACCGTCCTTTGAATCTACATCGTAAGTGGTTGTAGTAACTATTTTACCTTTAGCTCCTTCAATACGTTCATTAGGTGTGTCAACTTCTCGTTCACCATCTCTAACATATTCAACTTCAGGTTCAATTAGTGTTTCTACTATTTTGTCCTTGGCTGCGACTTTGACTATTGTTGCTGTTGGATTTACTACTACTGGTTTTCCTACTGTTTCTGTAATAGCGCCTGTAGTAGAATCAACACTATATGTTGTTGTGATAGTACTTGAACCTGCTTGGCCTGCTTCTTCCACATTTGGTTGATTTTTGTCGCGTGTATCATCTTTCACATATTTCTTAGGTGATGAGATTTCTGTTTTTTCTACTTTGTCCTTGGCTGCGACTTTGACGACTGTATTCGTTGGTTCTTTCGTACGAACTGGTTTACCTTCACTTGCTGTAATCTTTCCAGTATTAGTGTCCACAGTGTAAGTTGTTGTGATAGCGTCTTCACCATCTTCACCTTTAACAGTAGTTGGGACTGTACCTTTTTCTTTCGTATCATCTTTTTCGTAAACTACTGGAGATGGTACTACCATCTTCTCAATCGTTAGTTCTTTCCTTGTCCCGTAAGTAGTTACTGTTGTAGAAGTTACCTTACCTGTTTTTGGATCAACTTCATAAGTTGTAGTGTTGATAACTTCACGACCTTGGTCATCCTTGCTACTCTCAACCTTAGTTTTAGCTCCAACCTTAACTATTGTTTTACCAGCTGGGGTGACCACTGGCTTACCAACCTGTTCTGTGACTGTTCCATTATTTGGATTAACGTCATACCTTGTAGTCGTTACAGATTTTCCTTTTGCTCCTTTTCTAGGCTTGTCTGGTGTACCAAAGTCACGAGTGTCATCTCTTTCATAAACCACTGTGGGCTCAATTGGCGTTTCTACTACTTGATCCTTAGCCGCGACTTTAACGATTGTTTCTGTTGGATTTACTATTACTGGATTTCCTTCATTTGGAGTAACTTCCCCATTGTCTGGATTTACTGTGTAAGTCGTGGTGGTTGTCTTACTTCCGTCTTTTCCTGGGACAGTAATATTGGCTTGGCCTTTTTCTCGACTAGCATCTTTTTCGTATTTTACTGGAGATGGGATTGTTTCTACGTCTACTTTATCCTTAGCTCCTACTTTTACAACTCTAGCTATTGGTAGAGTTACGACTTCTGATCCCCCTTTTGTTGGAGTTAGGGCTCCATTTACTGGATTTACGCTATAGGTTGTGGTGACTTTAGATTTTCCTGATCTCCCTAGAAATTGAACGGTATCAGTACCTTTTGGACTGTTTTCATCTTTTAAATAAACTGTTTTGGGTTCAACTGAATTATACTCAACTATATCCTTCGCGCCACCTTTATTGACTACTTCTTCCTTCTTAGTCGAAGTAAGGCTGCCAGTTTTTGAGTTTACTGTGTAGCTTGTTGTCTTCTTAACAACGTCGTCTCCTTTTTTAATGTATTCTACTTCATCCTTGGCTGCGACTTTGACAACTGTTTCTATTGCCGGTTGCTTAACTACTGGTTGTCCTACATGTTCAATCAGATCTCCAGTGTTAGGATTTACACTATAAGTTGTTGTTACTGTACTAGTACCTGAAGTACCAGTTGTTGTTACATTAGCTTCACCTTTAGCTCTTGTGGCATCTTTTTCATAACGTACACTTGGCTCAAGTTGGGTAACGACAACTGTAGATTTGGCTCCATCTTTCTTAAACACTTCATCAATTGTATTGTTAGTAATCTGTCCTGTATCGAGATCTTTCATACTCACAGTTATTGACTTAATGATGTCATCTCCGCGTTTACTATATACAACAGTTTCTCCAACTTTTTCTACAGATTTAACTGTTGCAATGTTTTTATCTTGATAACCTGTCCCATCTAAGGAAATTCGTTTCCCAGATATAAACTCTGATCGTCTATTAATCATATCAGCTTCAAAATAAGAACGTGAACTGTGACCTCCACTGGTTCGTCCAACATTTATAACAACATCACTATCATTGCTGACGCCTTTTCTTATCGCCAAATCATTATCAACAATATAATGAGTCATTTTACCAGACTTGGCTATTTTTTTGCTATCTAAACCTTTTTGCCAAAATTCACGACTGGAAAGCAAATTGGTCACAACTTTTGGAGCATTAAAGGTTGTGCCTTTTTTTAATACATTATTATAAACGTTTCTATAAACCAACTGTTCTTTAGGAGACATGACTCTGCTGTCAGAATATGCCAACTGATAAGCTTCAACCATTGCCCGTTGTACTAAATATCCTCCTAAAGAATGACCTGTCAAATAAAGATTAGTAATACTCTTATCTTTAGCTAGTTCATGCATAATATTTTCTGCATCTATCCCTTGTTGAGGATTGCTTCCTAATCCAAGTGTTATATCAGCTCCTATATCTTTCGCATCACTTGTTCCACGAAAGGCTAATACTTGTGCAGTTCCATTTGGTAAATATAAGAAATCACTCTTCGTTTCATACAAGACAGCATCTAGTCCACTGGAGGTATGGTAACTTTTCTTCCTTTCCCAATAAGGCCCCAATTCCTTATTCATCATCATATACTCATAACGTGGTTTACTGTCACCATTCTTTTTATATAACTCTGACTCTGTTAAGGGTCTCTTATGATCCAGCACTCTATCAATATAATTATCATCACGGTAGGATAATTCCATGAACATAATCATATCGCGCTCACTTACATTCCATTTTAATTTTTCATCTGGCTTTTCTTTACTGTCAATAATACCATCACCATCAGTATCTTCTAATAAGGGATGACTATTATAACCTACATACTTTTTCCCACCTTTTTCATAAATATAAAGTTCTTCTTTATCCTTCAAGTAATCATCATCTGTATAGGCTTCTGGACTTAACTTAGAGCCGTTTAACAATAAACTATCAAGCTTATTACCTTCTGAACCGATTACTCCTGCTTTTATTTGCTTAGCATACTCATCAGTTAATTCATACTTTTTAACCTCGGAAGGATTTGATGCTGCTCTCACCGCTGGAGTGCTTGATCTGTCTTCACCCGCCACGAAATCCCTTGTGGTCAAGCTATTATTTTCCTTATTCCCAGATCTGACGGGTTCTGTAGTCCTTGTAGATCCTATTGGAACATCTCTGGTATCTAACTCAGAAGAAGGATTATTTTGATTATCTAGTATAGGTTGAACTTCTTCTCTTTTATCCACAGAAGATGGAGAATTTTCCGTAGAAGCAAGTACTCCCTGGGATGGTGTAAACAAAGCAATGCCTATTAATACAGAAGCCACTCCAACAGAAAACTTTCGAATCGAAAAACATTGACGTTTATTAAAAATATCTTTCATTTTACCAACTTTCTTTCTAGCTATTTTTTACAAAATAGAGAGTTCTACTATTTTCCCTTGACAAAATACTAAACCCTTTCTTGACTAAAATTTTAGAACTTTTCCTCTGCTTGATTATAAACTACCACATTGATTTCTAATCATAAAAAAATGAATTGCTTAATATTAATAAAATATCAGTACAATATAAAAAATGTAAATATTTCACTTTCAACACTGCCATTATACCATAATACTCAATGAAAATAAAAAAACGCATAATATCAGGCCTTGAAAAACCTTGATACTATGCGTTTGATTATGGGAAGATCTACTTCATTTTCTCCTAGAATTGAGTTTTTGCCCAGTCTCATCAAATCTAGATTTTTTCTTCTTTGATATCAATCACAATCTCTTCTGATTCATCAAGAATTTCGGCCTTTTCTTGCCATTGCTCTTTGAGATTATTGAATCGATATTTTGATACTTCTGTCGCTTGACGAGCACATGATTTGGCTTGAGCAAGGACGCTGTCCACAGTGATTTCACCCGACTCAACCTGTTCTTTGGTTTTAAGAACAAAATCTGTAGCCTGCTCCTTGACTTCTGTCAGTTTTTCACAGACCTGCTCCTTGGCATACTCTGGATTTTCTCTCAAATCATCCAGAAAATCTTGAGCCTGACTGCAAACTTGTTTGCCCTTGTCGCTTGTTAAAAACAAGGCAAGAGCTGCACCTGAAACGGTTCCTAAAAGGATTGAGGATAATTTACCCATAAGGATTCTCCTTTTTTATTTTTTTAAAAATTTACTTGCAAGACGAAGAGCTGATAAACTTGCCCCAGTCTTGAGTGTTTTTGAACCAGCTGATGAAGCTTTCTTGCTCAAGACACGCGCATGGTCATTGAGGTCTGAAACAGATAGAGATAAATCTGCAACAGCACTAAAGAGTGGATCAATCGTTGCCACCTTGACATTAATATCATCTGCCAAGACATTGATCTTAGACAGCAATTCATTGGTATGATGCAAGGTCACATCCACATCTGAAGTCAAGGTTTTAATCGTCTTCTCTGTTTCATCGATAACACGTCCAAGCTTTTGTACAGTAATGATTAGATACACTAAAAATACAATCAAAGCAAGGGCAACAAAAATATATGCAACTTCTAACATTTAGTTTTCCTCCTCTGTAACATAGTAAGGGGCCTTCTTTCGATTTTGATATAGAATGATAAAAATACCGAGACCGATAAGGACAACTGATAGCCATTGAGACACTCGAAGGCCAAAGAACATGAGACTATCTGTTCGCATGCCTTCGATGACCATACGACCGAAACCATACCAAATCAAGTAAAAGGCCGTGATATGACCTCGTCTGAGACTTTTCCATTTTCGTCTAAAAATCAGAATCAAGGCAAATCCAAGTAGATTCCATAGGGACTCATAAAGGAAGGTCGGCTGACGGTAGCTCCCCTCAATATACATCTGGTCACGAATAAAGACAGGTAGATAATCCAAATTATCCACTGCTGCACCATAAGCTTCTTGGTTAAAGAAATTGCCCCAGCGACCCAAACTTTGGGCAATCATGACGCTAGGCGCCGCAATATCTAGAAAATCCCAAGTGTTAATGAGTTTACGATCAGCAAAGATATAGAGTACAAGTGCCCCAGTTATCAAACCACCGTAAATGGCCAAACCACCATTCCAAATGGCAAAAATCTCTCCCAAATTCTGACTATAATAATCAAAACGGAAAATGACATAGTAGAGACGAGCTCCTAAAATAGCCAAGGGAAAGGCTATCAAGATAAAATCTAAAATATCGTCTGGTATGATCTTCTTTCTAGGCGCTTCTTTCATGGTCAAATAAACCGCAAGAATCAAGCCCGTTACAATACACAAGGCATACCAACGAATGGCTAGAGGGCCTAGTTGAATAGCAATTGGATCAAGCATTAGGCACCTCATTTCGAGCGATGAGACTTGTCAGTCGTTCTTCGAACAAACGGGTCGCATCAAAGCCCATTTCCTTGGCACGATAATTCATGGCAGCTGCCTCAATCACGACAGAAATATTACGACCTGTTTTAACTGGAATGCGGATACGAGGAATAGATACGCCAGAAATTTCTATTTCCTCTGCATTGTTTCCAAGACGATCAAAAGTCTTATGTGTATCATAGCTTTCCAAATAGACAGCAAGTTGAACCTGTGAAGAATCCTTGACGGCACTGGCACCGTAGAGGCTCATGACATCGATAATCCCAACCCCACGAATTTCAATCAGGTGTCTCAAGATTTCAGCCGGTTCACCCCAAAGAGTAATCTCATCCTTGGCAAAGATATCGACCCGGTCATCAGCTACCAAGCGGTGACCACGTTTGACAAGTTCCAGACCTGTCTCACTCTTACCAATTCCACTATCTCCCTGAATCAAGACGCCCATCCCATAGATATCCATCAAAACCCCATGAACACTGGTACGTTCTGCCAAACGAGAATCCAGATAGCTAGATAACTCTCCAGATAAACGACTTGTCGCTGTACGGCTGGTTAAAATAGCAATCTTACATTCTCTGGCTGCTTTTAACATCTCCTCTGGAACCACCAAACCACGGGCAACAATGACCGCTGGTGTCTCAGGTAGAAACATTTTTTTCAAAACTTCATAACGGCTGTTGGAAGGCATGCTGATCAGATAAGACCACTCCTTCATCCCCAAAAGTTGAATCCGCTCTGGCGTGTAGTAGTCAAAATAGCCTGTCATTTCAAGACCAGGTCGCGTAATATCCGCTATATTGATTTCCTTTTCAAGCAATTCTGGTTCGCCATAGACAATGTCTAGTCTAAGCTTTTCAATCACTTCTTTTACTAAAACCGACATCATTTCCTCCTTCAAATGAGTTCTTCTCTCTATTATATCAAATTGTAGGAGGATATTTCAGATTTTTGCAGGCTTTGGAGTATTTATTTATACTCAATGAA
>NZ_VMML01000070.1:0-2566 GCF_013277175.1 Streptococcus sp. 3167
CTTGTTATGACGCGCTTACGATACAACTATTGAGCAAAAGATGAATCACCTTGATGTAGGGGAGTTTGTCTTATTGCTGCCTGAACACCTCCGTTCAGAGGAAGAACATTATAAATCTGTTTTTGAAGACGACTTAACCAGTCGCATGTCTAGTCAAGATGAACGACAGCAAATGACTGCTACGGTAGGTTATTTAGAATCAGGTCAGGATCGTTTTGTATATAATACGACCCCTATTTCTTACCAACAATTTTTGAAAGATCCAATCATCATTGTTATAACACCCCAATCAACTGGTCCACAGTCCATTTTGTTTTGGATAGACGCAGTACAGAACTACATTCTCTTTAATCAATTGTCTGATGCCCAGGAGCTTATCCAGAGACAAGGCATTGAAAATTGGGTCTCAGAAATGCAAACAGGTTACCATAACTACATCACATTATTGGATAATATCCAGAGGGAACGTTGGGTAATGCTAGCAGGAGCTGTGCTTGGGATTGCAACTTCAATCTTGTTGTTTAACACTATGAATAGGCTCTACTTTGAAGAATTTAGACGTGCCATTTTTATCAAACGCATTGCAGGTCTCAGGTTCTTAGAAATCCATCACACTTATCTCTTTGCTCAACTGGGTGTGTTTTTACTGGGATTTATTGCGAGTGTATTTCTTATGGTAGAGATAGTAGTTGCTTTCTTAGTCTTGTTACTCTTTACTGGTCTATCTCTTTTACAGTTACATGTCCAAATGCAGAAAGAAAACAAGATGTCCATGCTTGTTTTGAAGGGAGGTTAATATGATTGAACTTAAACAGGTGAGTAAATCTTTTGGAGAACGAGAGTTATTTTCGAATCTTTCAATGACATTTGAGGCTGGAAAAGTCTATGCCTTAATTGGTTCAAGTGGTAGCGGAAAAACAACCTTGATGAACATGATTGGGAAATTAGAATCTTATGATGGGACGATTTTTTACCGAGGTAAAGACTTGGCCAATTATAAATCGAGTGATTTTTTCCGTCACGAATTGGGCTACCTCTTCCAGAACTTTGGCTTAATTGAAAACCAAAGTATTGAAGAAAACCTTAAGCTAGGTCTCATTGGTCAAAAGTTGAGTCGGTCGGAACAGCGGTTGAGGCAGAAGCAGGCTTTAGAACAGGTCGGCCTGGCTTATCTTGACCTAGATAAGCGCATCTTTGAGTTATCGGGCGGAGAATCGCAACGGGTTGCCTTGGCAAAAATTATCTTAAAGAATCCACCCTTTATTCTGGCAGATGAGCCAACAGCTTCAATAGACCCAGCAACCTCTCAGTTGATTATGGAGATTTTGCTATCTCTTCGAGATGATAATAGGCTAATCATTATCGCAACACATAATCCGGCAATTTGGGAGATGGCTGATGAAGTGTTCACGATGGATCGTCTGAAATAAAAATCCTTGTTTTTAATTGCACGATGAGTTATCGAAATATTATCATGAATCAATAATTGGAGTTAATTTAGAATTGTACTTTATGAATATTGAGGTAACTTTTTCTTGATAAAGGAAGAAATAGTGGAGAGAAAGTTAGAATGAAAAAATTCGACAATTATATTATTGAGAAGCCTTGCGATTCTAATTCAGATAAACTGCAAAAAATCTTAATAATTGAAAGTTTGGTAGATGATATTTTGCAATTTTCTCTCAGAATCAAAAATAGTGTAGGAGAGATTTTCCTCCTACAACCGTTTCAAAAGAAAACTATCTTTATTCCATGTTATTTTGAGGAAGATATTGTGAAAGTCAAAGATGATGATGAAGTTGAGTGGCATTTGTTAGAATTTCAAAAATTTAGAGCATTTTTGGCTTAGTAATATGTGTTGAAAGCTCAAAATCTATGGTAAAAAGTAGCTTTGAAAACGTATTACCTCCAAAGATTTAGTTAAATAATGATTTAACACAAAAAGAAATTATTGAAGTTCTGGAAAGATGTTGTTTCAGTATTGAGAAAAGGTGGGAAAAACTTGCGATTTTCACAGAGAAAGGATTGTTATAAATCTTGCATAGCTCTCTTGCTTCTATATAATAATTTTTGACTTGTTCTTTGCCAAGGAATTGTGTTCCACAATTTCCAACGAGAACGAGCAGGGGAGCTAGTTGGTAACTTGTTTGCCTCTCTTTACAGAGTTCGATAGTCTCAAGAGCTTCTTGGATGGCTTCATTATATTTTTCCTTTGATACTAGGTAGTGAGCGTAGTTGTAACGAACTCTGATGTAGCCAAATAAAAACTCTTGATGCTCAAAATTTTTTGTCTGATATAACTCCATCAAATGAGAGTAGTTTGCCTCATATTCTTGTTCAAGACCCACTAAGGAATAGAAATTAGATAGAGTATTCAACGCCTTTAAATAAATCAGAGTATTTGAAGAGACTTTTAATAATATATTTTCCAATGACGAAATTGCCTCACACTTACTGTCATATTGATAGAAGTCAATTATAGATTTAATCCATTCAAGGTAAGTTCGGTCTTCTAATGTTAGAAAAGTGCTTCGTTCTACCTCTATTTTATAAAGATATTCTAAAT
>NZ_VMML01000071.1:0-1309 GCF_013277175.1 Streptococcus sp. 3167
TTATAAAGATATTCTAAATCGTCATAATTTCTGTCATCTAATAGGCGAGCAGATAGATGTTTGAAATTAGAGAGGTTAGACTTAACTTCGATTTGTTCATTGAAAAAGTAATCCAAAGGGACTTCAAGTCGTTGAGAGAGTTTGAATAACAAGTCTGCGGAGGGAATAAAATGACCTCTTTCAATTTTACTAATCTGGCTTTGTTCACAAATTCCTTCTGCAAGAGTTTGTTGGGAGAGTCTCAACTCTTTTCTTTTCAATCTGAATTTTTCTGCGAGTGTATTCATTAAAAATAATAAACCTTCCTATTTGCTTAATTTCATTATAAAATTTTTAGTTCAAAATAGCAAGTTAAAGGAATAAATAATTCTTTATGGTAATAACAAGAAAAAAAAGTTAAAAATTACATAAAAATACTTGACTAAATAAAATATATCTGTTAGAATAAAAAGAAAGGGGTTTCATTGCATGAGAAAAAACGTGGAATTAAAAAATTAGTTACATTTGCATTGCTAGGTGTTTTTATGTTTAGTAATACAATTCCTTACCAACAGTTTATTCAGAAGAATAGACAATTGGAGATTCGAGTGCAATCACAAAAGAAGTCCAATGGTCTTGATGTTGGGAAGGCTGATTAAAGAATAATGGAATAGAATTAGTCTCTAGTATATTCGCTTTTATTATTCATTAAAAATTGTAGGGGCAAGTTTGAAAAAATAAAAGTTAGTTGATTGATTACTTCTCTAAATTTTGGGCACACTAAAAAGAGGTCTTGATACCCAACCTTTAAAATTAAAGCACCTTGAATCCGTGCTGTTGTGCAAAACGAACGGCATCTTGGACAGACATTGTCTTATCTGAATTTCTTATTTCTGTAAGACCTTGTAATCTTGGATTATAACTCTCCTATTTTAAAAGTACGTGGTAGATGGCAACCAATAATCTGCGACAGATAGCGATGATAGCTTTTCGATGCCATATAAATAATTTTTAACATGAGGGGGCTCCCTTCATAAAATTTGAGTCTGCCTATCCCTTGACTATTCTTTCCTTTCACAAACGAGTCGCTTATTCAATTATAAGTTTACGTGCTCTTAGTCACAGTTCTTGTGCTTGATGGAAAGAATGACACCTATAAAAATGCGAGGTAGTGGCTGTACCACTCACTTATTCACCTCCCCGTGATTTGTAGTAGTGATAGGCTTTCTCACTGTTATTATAAAACAAAGAGCACAACACTTTTTCATTCTGTGTTGTGCCTTGAGTGAAACGAAAGGAATGAATTATAAAAATGAAGAAAACATTTTAT
>NZ_VMML01000072.1:0-4072 GCF_013277175.1 Streptococcus sp. 3167
AATTCTTCAATTATTTTATTTCTAAATTCTATCAACGAATACAGTTTATTATTTGTCACAAATATCTTCCTTTCCCAGCTAACTAGGCGCTAATGCTCTTCGAAAATCTCTTCAAGCCACGTCAGCTTCACCTTGCCGTAGATATATGTAACTGACTTCGTCAGTCTTATCTACAACCTCAAAACTGTGTTTTGAGCAACCTGCGGCTAGCTTCCTAGTTTGCTCTTTGATTTTCATTGAGTATAATTCAATTACCATTATTTTCTCCGATTTCTTGATAGTTTATAAAAAACCTAGGCTGTCACTCCTAAACAGTATGACAACCTAGGTTCAACAATTTACATTTTATAGGAGCGCATTATTTTGCTTTTGCTGCGTACTCTTCGTTACGTTTAATCATTTGTTTTCTGTACCAAGCAAAGATACCGATATAGAATACAAGGAAGACTACTGCACCAAGAATTGCTTTGATATCACCAGTTGTAGTGTTACCAATTGTCCAACCAAGAAGTTTTTCGATTGGTCCTTCAAGAGTAGAGTGAGTAATCAATTGAGTTTGGCTCACACCTTCTGGGAAGGCACCTACACCTTTAGCAAGTTCTGTTGCAAATGGCGCAATAAGTGTACCTGAAAGAAGGAAGAGTGGCAACAAGAGTGTTCCGAAGATAATCATACGGAGCAATTTACCACGCGTTACAACCAAGAGAGCTGGAGTAACACCCATAGCGATGATACCTGCAAGTGGCAAGATACCATTTCCAACTTTTGAAAGAAGCACTGCTTCAATCAACATGATTGGTGCAAGTACGTTGGCACAAGCCCAGATTTCAGCACGACCAGCGATGAATGGCCAGTCAAGACCGATATTGAATTTACGTCCTTGAAGACGTTTAGTAGCAACGTTTGTAATACCTTGTGATAGTGGTTCTACGGCTGCGATGAACCATGAACCGATAAGTGAGAAGAGTTCCAAAGATACACCGGCAGTCAAACCAAGAGACAACCATCCTTTGATAACAAGACGCCATTTATCTGCATCTTCAACTCCTGCAATTGGATGTGGAGTTCCCATAATACCGATTACAATACCAAGAATGAAACCGATAAAGAATTTAGATCCCCAGAAACCGATTTTCTTGTTCAATTTAGCAGCATCAAAGTCATATTTATCAAGACCTGGGAAGAATTTTTCAAAAATCTTATCCAAAACCATGATAACTGGGTTCATCATGTAGTTCATGTGAGTTGATGTCATTGGTGATGAACTTGGGGCGTTAAGAAGGTCATCAAATGTAGGTTTCATCAAGTCAGAGTTGATAATTTTCAACACACCGACAAGGACGATAGCTGCTGTAGCAATAAAGAGTGAAACCCCTTGACTCACACCATTGTTATCAGCATACCATTTAATCAAGAGACCTGTGATAGACAAGTGCCAGATATCAAAGATATCAACGTCAAGTGTATCTGTTTTCTTCATAGCTAGCATCACTATGTTGACAATCAACATGATGAGCAAGAAGTATAGTGTCCAAGCAGAACCCCAAGTGATTGTTGCGAGTGGTGCCCAACCAACGTCGGTAATACTCAATTGGATACCAGTGTTTTCAACGAATTTTGCTAGTGATGCTGAGAAAGCAGTGTTTAGCATACCGATGATAGCACCGATACCTGTAAGAGCGATGGCAAGTTTGATACCACCTTCAAGCGCTTTGGAGAATTTCACTCCAAAAAGTAAAGCCAATACTGTCAAAATGATTAACATGATGACAGGTCCACCTATTTCTAAGATGGGATTGAAAACCTTTCCGATTAGGTCAAAGATTGCATCCATAACAGTTCCTCCCTTTTTGATGTTATATGAATGTTAACAAATTAGAATTAGCTTAATCCGTGTTCTTTAATAGCTGCTTCAATATTGTCAAATACTGGAGCGCTCATTGCTGGGATACGGAATAAGATTGGCCCAGCTTCGATAACTGGGATACCTGGTTCAAAACCAAGGTCTGTTGCAGCGATTGGTGTAAAGATATCGTAACCTTTCATAAGGTCTTCGTTTACATCTTTCACCATGACTGCATCACAGTGAACATCGTAACCACGGTTTGAAAGTTCTTCTTCTAGAGCACTTTTAATTTGGTGACTTGAGTTAACACCTGCACCGCAGGCAGCAAGAATTTTAATCATATGGATCTCCTCCGATTTAATATTTTTAATAGACAAGATTAAGCGATTGCTTCAGCGATATAAGCATAGAGGGCTTCTGGTTCAGAAATTTTTGATAGGTCTTCAAGATGACCATTTCCTGTGAAGAAGTCCATCAACTGAGCAAGAATATTCGTTTGACTTGAACTTGAGTTATTAATGATAAAGAAGAGTAAAGATACTTCTACTTCCTTATCTGGCGCAATCATATTGTGGAAAGTCACCGGTTTTTCTAATCGAACCACTACAACTTTCTCCGCTAAATTATGAACAATATCTGTATGAGGAATAGCCACATTCGGCAAATCCTTACCCAAAAATTCCATATCTAAGCCAGTTGGAAATGACTTTTCACGCGTGATCAAGGCTTCACGATAGGTCGGAGTTACAATTTCTCGTTCTTCCAATAAAGTTGCAACCTGATCAAAGAGATGTTCTTGATTATCCGCTTCTAAGCAAAACACAAGGTTTTTGTCAAAGAAATGATCTAATCCCATAAGGTTTTCCCTTCTTTCCATTAACTTTATGCCATAAGTATAACACTATATGAAATCGTTGTCAATAGTTTTCTGTTAATTTTTGTCTTTTTTTATACTTTTGTTGTGTTTATAGTTTGTTATATAAAAATAAACAAACAAATATTCCAAGTATTTTTCTGTTCTAATACTCAATGAAAATCAAAGAGCAAACTAGAAAGCTAGGCACAGACTGCTCAAAACACCGTTTTGAGGTTGTGGATAGAACTGACCAAGTCAGTAACCATATCTACGACAAGCCGACGTTGACGTGGTTTGAAGAGATTTTCGAAGAGTATTATTTTCCTTCTTTATCAGGAAATAGATAGCCAATCCCTACACAAGCTAGGACGCCTGCTCCAATCACCAAGCCACTTGAAATTGGCAACAGGTCCAAAATTGCATTCGCAATGATAAAGGCAATAATCAAACACATCAGACTAGCCTTGTAATCCTTTTTCAAAAGATTCTCTAGAGTGAAAAAGAGGAACAGACCCACCGGAATCAAAGACCAGAGGTTGACATCTAAACTTGGCCAGCCAACAGAACTAAAATACACTACTGTCACTGCTGCTAATAAAAAGACAATTCCCAATAATTTTTTCATTTGTTTATCTCCAATTTTTTTATGAACTTGAGTTCTCTGATAGTGAAGCCTCACGTCCCTTACAAAAATCATTATAGTAGAGGTCAGTTTCAAGAACAAGTTCTTTTGCCTATCTGGTCTCTATATCAGTCTAAGTGGTTAAATAATGGCGATAAAATAAGGAAGCAGGGTAAGCGCGTCATAACAAGGTATCTATCATTCATGGAAGACCTCCTGTATACTATTAGTAAAGTAAAACTATTGGAGGATATTTTAATGCCACAACCTATTGTTCCTGTAGAGATTCCACAATCTCGAAATGATAGAAGAGCTTTTGGATAAGGTGTTGCTCTATGACAATTCATCTATCTAGCCTAGGGCAGGTCTATCTCGTATGTGGGAAAACGGATATGAGACAAGGCATTGATTCACTGGCTTATCTCATTAAAACCCACTTTGAATTGGATCCTTTCTCCGGTCAAGTTTTTCTCTTTTGTGGTGGACGTAAAGACCGCTTTAAAGCTCTTTACTGGGATGGTCAAGGATTTTGGCTACTATATAAACGTTGGCTACTATATAAACGCTTTGAGAACGGTAAGTTGACTTGGCCAAGTACAGAAAAGGATGTCAAAGCTCTCACACCTGAACAAGTAGACTGGCTGATGAAGGGCTTTTCTATCACTCCCCAAATAAATTCATCAGAAAGTCGTGATTTCTATTGAAATGATGCCTTTCTTTTTAGTATAATAAAGTTAGAAAACAAGGA
>NZ_VMML01000073.1:0-4613 GCF_013277175.1 Streptococcus sp. 3167
CTGGCTTGAAGCCATAATATGAAACCATCTACTATACGGACGGTTCGATGTCAGGTGCGGAATATGGACTAATGGGAGTTTCTATCTTTCTAGCTCTCTTTTACATGATTCCGGCTCTTTATTTTCTCTTCCGTATTGGGAAAAAATGGGAATTGCCAAAGAAGGTTTTGATTCTGTCTTTATTGGGAGGGATGTTCCTTTCAGGCTGGTTGTCTAGCTTTGCGAATACCTATATCCATGATTTGCTGGGTATGCTTTTCCCAGATAGTACATTTTTAAATGCCTTTGAAAGTGCTATTGTGGCTCCTTTGGTAGAAGAACCCTTGAAATTATTGACACTTGTTTTTGTTTTGGCTTTGATTCCTGTGCGAAAATTAAAATCTTTGTTTTTACTTGGAATTGCTTCCGGTTTGGGATTCCAAATGATTGAGGATATTGGTTATATTCGTACGGATTTGCCAGAGGGCTTTGACTTTACTATTTCGCGAATTTTAGAGCGTATCATCTCAGGAATTGCCTCTCACTGGACTCTTTCAGATCTAGCTGTAGTAGGTGTTTACTTGCTTTACAGAGCCTATAAAGGGCAGAAGGTTGGCAAGAAACAGGGTCTTATTTTTCTAGGTTTAGCCTTGGGAACTCATTTCTTGTTTAACTCTCCTTTTGTTGAATTGGAGACAGAGTTGCCTTTAGTGATTCCAGTGGTTACGGCTATTGCTCTCTATGGTTTTTATCATGCTTATTGCTTTGTTGAGAAACACAATGAGTTGATGACCTAGAATATTTTTCAAAAGAATGATGCAAGGGTACAAATATGGTGCCCTTCTTTTATTTTTGATTGAAAAATAGTGCAAAAAGCGCTACAATGGTAGATGGAAAATCTTGTGAAAAGCACAAGCGATACATATATACCGGAGGAAATCATGTCTTTTTCTGATTTAAAGCTGTTTGCCCTTTCTTCTAATAAAGAATTGGCAGAACGTGTGGCGCAGGAGATTGGGATAGAGTTGGGGAAATCAAGTGTTCGCCAATTTTCAGATGGAGAGATTCAGGTCAACATCGAAGAATCAATCCGAGGGAAACACGTCTTTATCCTACAATCAACTAGCTCGCCTGTAAATGACAATCTGCTTGAAATTTTGATTATGGTGGATGCTTTGAAGCGTGCGAGTGCAGAATCTGTCAATGTTGTCATGCCTTACTATGGGTATGCACGTCAGGATAGAAAGGCGAGAGCGCGTGAGCCAATCACTTCAAAACTTGTCGCAAATATGCTTGAAGTAGCTGGAGTGGATCGTTTATTGACCATCGACTTGCATGCTGCGCAAATTCAAGGATTCTTTGATATTCCTGTGGATCATTTGATGGGCGCTCCTCTGATTGCAGATTATTTTGAGCGTCGTGGTATGGTTGGTTCTGACTATGTGGTTGTCAGCCCGGACCATGGAGGGGTGACTCGTGCTCGTAAGTTGGCAGAATTTTTGAAAACATCTATCGCTATTATTGATAAACGTCGTAGCGTTGATAAGATGAATACTAGTGAAGTTATGAACATCATCGGTAAGGTTGAAGGCAAGACTTGTATCTTGATTGATGATATGATTGATACTGCTGGAACGATTTGTCATGCGGCAGATGCTCTTGCGGAAGCTGGTGCTGTTGAAGTCTATGCAAGCTGTACGCACCCAGTTCTTTCTGGTCCTGCTACGGACAATATCCAAAAATCAGCTATTAAGAAATTGGTTGTTTTGGATACTATCTATCTGCCAGAAGAGCGTTTGATTGATAAGATTGAGCAGATTTCAATCGCTCATCTTCTAGGGGATGCTATCGTACGTATTCATGAAAAACGACCACTTTCTCCACTTTTCGGTATTGAGAAAAAAATTTAATGACCAAGCCTGAGATGGTTCTCAGGTTTTTTCGTCTTTTTTCCGAATAAATATAGTCAATTGAAACAAGAACAAGACAAAAGAGCCTCGTAAAAGGTATTGCAACTTGGTAATACCTTTTTGAGATGCTTTTTGATATGAGCCCATGTCTTCTCAATAGGATTGTACTCAGGTGAGTAGGGAGGAAGGGGTAAAAGTTTATGCCCAAACTCCTCACACAAGAATTCTATTCTAGCTATTCTATTGGAATCTTGCATTATCCATAATAATAACTGAGGGTGTATTTAATGTCGGTAAGAGAAATTTCTGAAACCAAGCTTCAAAAAAGTCGCTCGTCATTGTTTCTTGGTAAGTTATTGGAGCGATTAACTCACCATTTGTTAGCCCTGCAACCAAAGAAATCCCCTGATATCTTCTTCCAGAGACTTTACCTCCTATTAACTGACCTTTTGATGAGCAACCATATTCTCGATAAAAGTAAGTATCGAATCCTGTTTCATCAATATAAACAGGTGCTAAGTGCTTTAAACTATTAAAATTCTTAAGAAATAAGGATACTTTTTCTGGGTCTTGTTCATAGTAGGTGTGGTTCTTTTTTTCGAGTGTACCCCATAAATTTGAGCGCATAGTGGATAGTAGTTGGATGACAGCCAAATTCAGAAGCTATTTCAGTCAAATAAGCGTCTGGATTGTCAGTAAGATAGTTTTTAAGTCTATCTTTATCAACTTTTCTTGGTTTTGTTCCTTTTACTTGATGGTTTAGCTCTTCTGTTCCCTCTTTTAGCCTTAACCAGCCATAAATGGTATTACGTGAGATTTGGAAAACCTGTGATGCTTTTGTTATACTACCTGTTCGCTCACAATAGCCGAGAACTTTTTTACGAAAATCTATTGAATATGCCATAAGAAGATTATACAACATTGTGTACTGTTTTTGGTTCATTTTACTATAGATAGAAGCAGTGAATCTAGCAAACCTAGATTTAAAAATGTGCTATAATGAAAGGAGAGAAAGAATGATTCTCAGACATCCGGGCATTAGCTCAACCAATGATTTGGACGCTAAGAAAATCTTTAGCAATCCAGAAATCACTTGTCAATTTATCCGCGATATGTTGGATTTACCAGCCAAAAATGTGACCATTTTGGAGGGAAGTAATATTCACGTCTTGCCTTCTCTGCCCTATTAAGCACAAGATTTCTATACCAGTATAGACGTCTTGGCGGAGTTGGATAATGGAACCCAAGTAATCATTGAAATTCAAGTTCATCATCAGAATTTTTTCATCAATCTCCTGTGGGCTTACTTGTGCAGTCAGGTCAATCAAAATCTAGAAAAAATTCGCCAATAAGAAGGAAACGCTCACCAAAGTTATAAACACATCGCACCAGTATACGCAATAGCTATTGTGGATAGTAATTACTTTCAGGATGATCAAGCTTTTCATAGCTTTAGTATGCGAGAGGGCACGACAGGTGAAGTCTTAACCATCACAAACAATGGACAGGAAAACCATCTAGTCAAGATGGCGTTCTTGGAATTAAGAAAATACAGAGAAACCAGCAAAGACGAGGTTCGTAAGCCATGGTTGGAGTTTTTCGGGAATAAACCCTTTACCCAGCACCCCGAGCGAGCCATCAGCCAAGCAGACCAACTGCTGGACTACAAGAGCTGGTCCGAGGAGGACAGGAGAATGTTTAGTGAACAACGCAGGCGTGAAGAACAAGCCTTACTCGCTCATGACTATGCATTGGAACAAGCGGAGGAAAAAGACTTAGAGCGTGGTCGTGCAGAGGGGATTGAACAGGGACTGGAGCGTGGTCTTGAACGTGGACGAGCTGAAGGGATTGAACAAGGGCGAGAAGAAGGCTTGGAACGTGGGAAACTTTTTGCCTTTCTGGATATGGTTCGCCAAGGACTTCTGACTTCCGAGGTTGCCAGCCATCAGCTGGGTATGAGCGTCGCTGAGTTTGAGTCCTTGCTATGAGGTCACATTTTTTTAATATAGTAGAAAGTTAATGAAATGGCGAGTTATTTCTAAAATACTTGTCATTTTTGCTTGACATTTGGAAGGGGGATAGGATAATACCATAGAAGTGAGTTCTGTCCAACTATCGATATGGATTAGATATGTGAAGTTTGACTCAAAGTTTAAGAAATTTGTGAGATTTTCACTTGGGAGATACGGTATTTGAAGGGTATTTCATCTCACAAAGGTGTTTTTTCAACCTTTTTTGAAAAAAATGAAAGCTCTTCTAGGCATAAGAAAACACCTCTGTGTTATACTTGTTGTTCAACCACAAACACAAGAAAGGCACAGAGATGCAAGACAATTATACTACAAAAGCCAAACAAAAGAAGGAAAATCAAATAGAGAAATTGCCTCTTTGCTTGGAAAAGCTCCTCAAACTATCCACACTGAAATCAAGCGTGAGACAGTCTGACAATGTCTTGGAAAAGGGCGCTTCAAAGAGGTTTATTCTACCGACTATGCTCAACAGTCTTATGAAAACAATCGCAGGCGCTCGGTCAAGAAATCAAGCTTAACCAAAGAACTAAAGGAAAAGATTCTCCACTATCATAATCAAAAGTTTTCTCCTGAAATGATGGTTATGGCTAAAGGGGTTAACGTGGGAATTTCAACCATTTACTATTGTATTCATAATGGAAAATTGGGATTAATACTAGACTAAAATCAAAAAGCATTATATAATAGTAATATG
>NZ_VMML01000074.1:0-1090 GCF_013277175.1 Streptococcus sp. 3167
TGAGTAAGATTACACTAGACCAAGCCAAAATCGACATGTACATCAACCTACTGGAACGTGGAGCAGTTGACTTTTCATGGGTACATAAACGCTGGAAAGACCGTGTGCGCAAGGAATTGAAGCGACGTGGTTTGAGCCACTTGGCGAACTAGCGAGGTGTTTATGACAGAGATTGAGCACTTATTGATTCGGTTTCTCTTTTCTCTGATTCCTGTGGTTGTCTTGTACTTTTCCATGAAGGACAGGGCAACCAAACAGGAAAATCGCATGACAGCCATAGAAAAAGACATTGAGAACTTACGCGAATTTCGAATGTCGGCTAACAAAAGATTGGATAACCATGACGAACAAAATAAGGCTATTCTGGTGCTGGCTGAACAGGTCAAATCGCTAGGTGAAGATGTGAGAGAACTGAAAACCTTGATACAAAGTAAACAGTAAAGAAAGAGGTGCAGAATGGTCTGTAATCTCAATATGACTAATCTCGCACAGATTGACGGTGGTCACCTGATTAAGCAAGGGGACTTGGCTTCCACCTTTGGTTTTGCCCTCTTAGACGAAGACTACCAAGTGATTTCCTCTCTGGAAGGGGAGGAGGCACTGATCAGTCTGACCAAGGAGGGCTACCAGTGGAAGAAGCAGGTAACTGTTACCGGTCAAGGTGTGAGTTTTCATCTGGACGCTATCTTGCCCATTGGGAGTTATCGCTTGGAAATCACGGCTGGAGGCTATGTTTTCCCCAGTGATAAATCTGTCCATATCAAGATAGTCGCCTCAGATAAGGAATTGGTCACAGAGGAAGTCCATGCTTTAAAAGAGCTGGATATTGCAAAAGAAGTTGAGAAACAGCTTGCAGGTAGAACTGTAGGCGAGAGCCCAGTAGGTCAGGAATTGCCAGACCTGCTCTTTTATTACAATTTAGGAAAGGTGTAACACAAAATGGATACTACAAAATTAACAGCATTTGCGCAGGCAGTGGGGGAAGATAACAAAAAGGTAAACGAAGAGCTGAAAACGAAAGTCAGCACGTCTGACATGAACCAAGCAATCGCCCAAGCTAAATCTGAAGTTAAGGCTGAAATCTTGGGTG
>NZ_VMML01000075.1:0-1090 GCF_013277175.1 Streptococcus sp. 3167
TGAGTAAGATTACACTAGATCAAGCAAAAATCGACATGTACATCAACCTACTGGAACGTGGAGCAGTTGACTTTTCATGGGTACATAAACGCTGGAAAGACCGTGTGCGCAAGGAATTGAAGCGACGTGGTTTGAGCCATCTGGCAAACTAGCGAGGTGTTTATGACAGAGATTGAGCACTTATTGATTCGGTTTCTCTTTTCTCTGATTCCTGTGGTTGTCTTGTACTTTTCCATGAAGGACAGGGCAACCAAGCAGGAAAATCGCATGACAGCCATAGAAAAAGACATTGAGAACTTACGCGAATTTCGAATGTCGGCTAACAAAAGATTGGATAACCATGACGAACAAAATAAGGCTATTCTGGTGCTGGCTGAACAGGTCAAATCGCTAGGTGAAGATGTGAGAGAACTGAAAACCTTGATACAAAGTAAACAGTAAAGAAAGAGGTGCAGAATGGTCTGTAATCTCAATATGACCAATTTGCGGCAAATTGACGGTGGGCACCTGATTAAGCAAGGGGACTTGGCTTCCACCTTTGGTTTTGCCCTCTTAGACGAAGACTACCAAGTGATTTCCTCTCTGGAAGGGGAGGAGGCACTGATCAGTCTGACCAAGGAGGGCTACCAGTGGAAGAAGCAGGTAGCTGTTACCAGTCAAGGTGTGAGTTTCCATCTGGACGCTATCTTGCCGATTGGGAGTTATCGCTTGGAAATCACGGCTGGAGGCTATGTTTTCCCCAGTGATAAATCTGTCCATATCAAGATAGTCGCCTCAGATAAGGAATTGGTCACAGAAGAAGTCCATGCTTTAAAGGAGCTGGATATTGCAAAAGAAGTTGAGAAACAGCTTGCAGGTAGAACTGTAGGCGAGAGCCCAGTAGGTCAGGAATTGCCAGACCTGCTCTTTTATTACAATTTAGGAAAGGTGTAACACAAAATGGATACTACAGAATTAACAGCATTTGCGCAGGCAGTGGGGGAAGATAACAAAAAGGTAAACGAAGAGCTGAAAACGAAAGTCAGCACGTCTGACATGAACCAAGCAATCGCCCAAGCTAAATCAGAGGTCAAGGCTGAAATCTTGGGTG
>NZ_VMML01000076.1:0-14331 GCF_013277175.1 Streptococcus sp. 3167
TCTATTATAGCATACATAATTATATACAACAAACAAAAAAGTTGAAAAATAGTCGGAAAATCCAGATGTACCAAGGGATTAAGTAAGGTCGGCGGAGAATTAAGTGATAAAGTCGGGCAGATAGATCTGACGCAGTTTGAAGAGATTTTCATTGAGGATAAGTCAGGTACTGAAATGTCTGATCGGGATTTAAAGATATAATAAAATGAAATAAGAATAGGACAAATCAATCGGGACAGTCAAATCGATTTCTAACAATGTTTTAGAAGTCCAGATGTACTATTCTAGTTTCAATCTACCATACTTGAGAATTTTATGCTGGGTATCCTTATCAATCACCGTTTGATTCACATGGAGAGTCAAAACACGGTGGGGAGATAGAATGGACAAAATTTGATTTTTGGCAATTTTTGAAAGGATGAGGCCTCGAATAATCTTGAGTCCACCTGCAGTTGATCCAGCAGAGCCACCGATTGCCATGAGGAAAAGGAGGATAAACTGGGAGAAGAGGGGCCAGTTGGTAATATCTCCATATCCAAAACCAGTTGTTGTAATGATGTTGGAAACCTGGAAGAAGGCCATTTCAAAGCTCTTTGAAAACCCTGGGTAGAGGTAGAGGGTGTTGAGGCTAATCAAGCCTGTAGAAACCAGTACAATGACCAAGTAAGCCCGAAGTTCTTCGTCACCAAAGAAGGCCTTGATGCGACGGAGCATGAGGTAGTAGTAGAGGTTGAAATTTACCCCAAAAACCAGAACTCCGATACTGACCAGATAGGTAATCAGTGAGCTGCCATAGTGGGCAATTCCGTCGTTATAGACGGTAAAGCCTCCAGTTCCCGCTGTCCCCGTAGCAATGACAAAACTATCGTAGAGAGGCATGCCAGCTAGATAATAGATGATGACAAAGAGGGAGAAGAGAGCTAGATAAAGGAGATAGAGAATCTGGGCAGTGTTTTTTAGTTTGGATACAACCTTGCCAAAAACAGGACCTGGAACCTCAGCCTTCATCACCTCTAGGTGGCTATTTTTGGCATTGTCCATAATAGCAAGTGCAAAAACAAGCACTCCCATCCCTCCAATCAAGTGGGTAAAACTTCGCCAGAAGAGGAGGGAACGGCTGAGAACCGAAACGTCGTTCAAAATACTTGCTCCAGTAGTTGTAAAGCCAGAACTAATTTCAAAAAAGGCATCAATAACGCTAGGGATTTGCCCAGAAAAGACAAAGGGGAGACCACCAAAGAAGGACCAAAGGATTCAACAGAGGGCCACAATCAAGATTCCCTCCTTGGCATAAATCCGTTGATTTTTTGGCTTTTGTAAAATTCCTGAGCCACCTAGTAATACCAGAATTCCAATCGTTGTAAAGAGGGCTGTAAAGACTTGGCTCGATTCACGGTAATAGAGAGCGACAGCTACAGGAACCAAAAGGAGAACCGCTTCAATCAAAAGTAACTTTGAAAGGAGGTAGCGAATCATACTTTTATTCATTTCTTACCTCGCGATCAAGTCATAAATCTTAGTGATATTCGGCAACAAGGTTGTTACTAGGAGCTTGTCTCCAACTTCCAACATATCCTCCCCAGTTGGGAAAATCGTTTTGCCCTTTCGAATGATAGCTGCAATAAGAACCCCTTTTTTCAATTTCAGTTGAGAAAGAGGTTTGGCAGTCATTTTATTGGCTTCCTTGATATGGAATTGCAGGGTTTCGATTTGGCCATTGGCTAGATGGTGCATGGCTTGAAGGTCTGAATACTGGGCATTAACCCGACCACGAATAAAGTGCATAATCGTGTCTACGGCAATACTTTTAGGTGTGATGATACTTGAAAAATCAGGCGCATTGATAATTTCGAGGAGACTGGTACGATTGACCTTGGTAATATTTTTCTGTACACCTACCCTGTCCAGGAACATAGAGGTAATCAGATTTTCCTCATCGACCCCTGTTAGAGTCGCAACGGCATCATAGTTTTGAGCACTTTCTTCCAGCAGGATATCTTGTGCGGTACCATCTCCTTGAACGATGTAGAGGTTTGGGAATTTCTCGCTAAAGAAGCTAGCGATTTCAGGATTGATTTCAATAATCTTAGTATCAATACGACTATCTTTGAGGATACCTAGTAGATAATAGGCAATTCTACCAGCTCCAACAATAAGAAGACCCTTCACGGCACGAGACTTGAAATAATTATGGAAGAGCATCATATCAACACGGTTACCAGTGACAAAGATTCTATCTTTATCCTGTACAGTCATGTTACCGCTTGGAATGATAATTTGATGATCTCTTTCTATCGCACGACAATGACATTGCCAAATTTTTTTCCGAAAATCAGAAATGGGCATTTGGCAAAGACTACTGGAGGATTTAACAGTGAATTCCATCAAGCTGACCCGTCCACCAAAGAAACGTTCGACAGATAGAGCGTTGGGGAAGTCAATGATGTTGGCGATAGCGCGGGCAGCCAAGAGCTCAGGGTTAACGATAAGAGAAAAACCGAGAATATTCTTTTCTTTGAAATAGGAGTTAGAATATTCAGGGTTCCGCACCCGAACGATGGTCTCTTTAGCTCCCATTTTTTTGGCTAGAACAGCTGCAATCATGTTGACTTCATCGTACTCAGTCAGGGTGATAAAGATATCACAATCTTGGACGCTGGCTTGCTCAAGAATGGCAAAATCGACCCCGTTACCAAGGATACCCATGATATCAAAGCGACTGACAATATGATTGAGAACAGCTTCGTCTTGCTCAATCAGCAAAACATCATGCTTTTCTGCAACCAAGGAGCGACAGAGGGCAAAACTAACTTTTCCCCCTCCGACAAGGATAATTTTCATAATAAAACCTACTTTTTCATGATGTAACTATCATATCCTTTTTCAAAAAAAATGCACCTACTAGCCAATAAGGGAGAACTTTTAGCGGAAATCTGCTATAAGGTAAAACTATACCCTAAGCAATTGAAATAGCTATTAGCGACTTTCTCTGAAATATGGTATGATAAAGGATATACAAGGAGATAAAATGAATAATAATTTACTGGTATTACAATCAGACTTTGGTCTGGTTGATGGTGCGGTATCGGCTATGATTGGAGTGGCTTTAGAAGAGTCTCCAACCTTAAAAATTCATCACTTGACGCACGATATCACACCTTATAATATTTTTGAGGGTAGTTACCGTCTCTTTCAGACGGTGGATTACTGGCCTGAGGGAACGACTTTTGTATCGGTTGTCGATCCAGGTGTCGGCTCGAAACGTAAGAGTGTGGTTGCCAAGACTGCAAACAATCAATACATTGTCACGCCAGATAATGGGACTCTTTCTTTTATCAAGAAACACGTTGGTATTGTAGCCGTTCGTGAAATTTCTGAGGTAGCTAATAGGCGTCAAAACACAGAGCATTCTTATACTTTCCACGGTCGTGATGTCTATGCCTATACTGGTGCTAAACTGGCCAGTGGTCACATTTCTTTTGAGGAAGTGGGGCCAGAGCTCAGTGTGGATCAGATTGTGGAACTTCCAGTCGTAGAGACCATTAGTGAAGATCATCTGGTGAAGGGAGCCATTGATATTCTGGATGTGCGTTTTGGTTCGCTTTGGACCTCTATTACGCGAGAAGAATTTTACAAACTGGAACCAGAATTTGGTGACCGTTTTGAAGTGACCATCTATCACGCTGATATGCTGGTCTATCAAAATCAGGTTGTTTATGGCAAATCATTTGCAGATGTGAGAATTGGGCAACCCATCCTTTACATCAACTCTCTCTATCGTTTAGGTCTGGCTATCAACCAAGGTTCCTTTGCCAAGGCCTATAATGTAGGTGTCGGTTCATCTTGGACCATTGAAATAAAGAAAATAGAATCATAAAATAGGAGAATATAGATGAAAAATCAATCAATTAAACAAGTTGTTGCTGTAGGAATTGGCGCTGCCCTCTTTGTCGTCATCGGGATGATCAACATTCCGACCCCTGTTCCAAATACAAGCATCCAGCTTCAGTATGCGGTACAAGCGCTACTTTCTATTATTTTTGGACCGATTATCGGTTTGCTTGTCGGGTTGATTGGTCATGCAATCAAGGACTCTCTTGCTGGTTACGGTCTGTGGTGGACTTGGATTATCGCTAGTGGGCTCTTTGGTCTAGCTGTGGGGCTATTTAGAAAGTACGTTCGCGTGATCAATGGTGTCTTTGACTGGAAAGATATTCTTATTTTTAACCTCATTCAACTACTTGCAAATGCCCTTGTTTGGGGTGTCTTGGCACCACTTGGAGATGTTGTGATTTATCAAGAAGCTGCAGAAAAAGTATTTGCCCAAGGAATTGTTGCGGGAATTGCTAATGGTGTATCTGTAGCTATTGCAGGAACTCTTCTCTTGCTTGCCTATGCAGGAACTCAAACTCGTGCAGGAAGTTTGAAAAAGGACTAAAATGATGGAGAAGGCTGGGCAACCAGTCTTTTTCGATGTTTATAGATTAGTTAGGCAAGTAAGCTAGGATAGGAATCTTTTTGGCGCTAAGTTTTTAATAGAAGAGTCTGCAAGAAGGGGTAGATTTATGATAAAATAGAAGTCTAATACTCTGCGAAAATTAAATTCAAACCGCGTCAGCTCTATCTGCAACCTCAAAACAGTGTTTTGAGCAACCTACGGCTAGCTTCCTGGTTTGCTCTTTGATTTTCATTGAGTAGAAGAAGCGAATGAAGAGAGTAAGATGAAAGAAGCTATAATTGAGTGGAAGGATTTCTCTTTCCAGTATGAAACACAACAAGAACCGACCTTGCAAGGGATAGACTTGACCATTTACAAGGGAGAGAAAGTCTTAATTGTTGGACCATCTGGATCAGGTAAATCTACCTTGGGTCAGTGTTTGAATGGGATTATTCCCAATATTTACAAGGGTCAGACATATGGAGAATTTTTGATAAAGGGTCAAACAGCCTTTGATATGAGCATCTATGATAAGTCTCATCTGGTTAGCACAGTTTTGCAGGATACAGATGGGCAGTTTATCGGCTTATCTGTGGCAGAGGACTTGGCTTTTGCTCTAGAAAATGATGTAACAAGTCTAGAAGAGATGAAAAGTCGTGTTCATAAATGGGCTGAAAAGCTGGACCTTCTCCCTTTACTAGCTCAGCGTCCTCAAGACTTGTCTGGTGGACAAAAGCAGCGAGTTAGTCTAGCCGGTGTCTTGATTGATGAAAGTCCGATTCTCTTGTTTGATGAGCCACTCGCCAATCTGGATCCCAAGTCAGGTCAGGATATTATTGAATTGATTGATCAGATTCATAAGGAGGAGGGGACGACGACCCTTATTATCGAGCACCGTTTGGAAGATGTTCTGCATCGACCTGTGGATCGGATTGTCTTGATAAACGATGGCCGTATCCTCTTTAATGGAAGTCCTGATCAGTTATTGGCGACTGATTTGTTGACCCAAAATGGAATTCGCGAACCCCTTTATCTCACCACTCTCCGTCAATTGGGTGTGGATTTAGCCAAGGAAGAACAGTTAGCAGATCTGGATAACTTGTCTATCTCAAAAGGTCAGGTTCAGTTGCAGAATGAACTGGCAAAAGAGATGCCAGATTTGCAGTCACTTTTTAGACTAGAGGAGGTTTCTTTTTCTTATGATGATAGACCGATTTTAAAATCCCTACATTTGGATATTAAAAAGGGTGAAAAGATTGCCATTGTCGGGAAAAATGGAGCAGGGAAGTCAACTCTAGCCAAGGCCTTAAGTAGCTTTATTCAGACGGAAGGTCGCTATCTTTGGGAAGGGCAGGATATAAAAGGAGATTCTGTTGCAGAGCGGGCGGAACGAGTAGGCTATGTGCTGCAAAATCCTAATCAAATGATTTCAACTAACATGATTTTTGATGAGGTGGCTCTGGGACTTCGTTTGCGAGGTGTGGATGAGAAGGAAATTGAAACGAGAGTCTATGAAACTTTGAAAATCTGTGGTCTCTATGAATTCCGTAATTGGCCTATTTCTGCCCTGTCATTTGGTCAGAAAAAACGTGTCACTATTGCCTCGATTTTGGTTTTAGGAGCTGAAATTATCCTCTTAGATGAACCGACAGCAGGTCAAGACCAGAAGAACTATACTGAGATTATGGAATTTCTCGAAGAGTTGCATCAAAAAGGTCATACCATCGTCATGATTACGCATGATATGCAATTGATGCTGGATTATTCAGACAGGGCCCTTGTCATGGTTGATGGAGAACTGATTGCTGATACTGATCCAGCTAGTCTGTTGAGCAATCCTGAGCTGTTAGTAAAAGCCAATCTAAAAGAAACTTCAATCTTCAACTTGGCTAAAAAACTAGACGTGGATCCACTTGCTTTAACGGCATTTTACAAAGAAAGGAGAGAAGGATGCAAGCTAAATTAATTGGTTACCAGCATAGAGATACTGTGATTCATCGCTTGTCAGGAGCTGGTAAACTTCTCTTTTTCATCCTCGTGTCATTGGCGGCCATGATTAGCTATGATACCAGACTGCTTGTTCTGATTGCCATCTTTTCGGTCTTTCTCCTCTATTTGTCAGAAATCCGTTTTAAAGATGTTTCCTTTGTGGCCGTTTTTGCGACGGTATTTGCCGTTTTAAACGTTTTGATGGTCTATCTCTTTTCTCCTGAGTATGGGGTTGGACTTTACGGAGAGAGAAGTGTGATTTGGCAGGGAATCGGTGCCTACACTCTGACCAGCCAGGAGCTCTTTTATCTGCTAAATCTGGCCATTAAGTACCTTTGTACCATTCCTCTGGCTATTATCTTTTTGATGACAACCCATCCTAGTCAGTTTGCTTCTAGTTTAAATCAAATTGGTGTGCCTTACAAGATTGCCTATTCAGTCAGTCTGACCTTGCGCTATATTCCAGATTTGCAGGAAGAATTCTTTACTATCAAAATGTCTCAGGAGGCGCGTGGGATGGAATTATCCAAGAAAGCTTCTCTTATGCAACGAATCAAAGGCAATTTGCGCATTATTACTCCCTTGATTTTTAGCTCGCTAGAACGCATTGATACCATCGCGACTGCCATGGAGCTTCGGCGCTTTGGGAAAGAGAAAAAACGCACTTGGTATAGTTATCAGGCCTTGAAAAAAGGAGACTATCTTACCTTGTTCTTGGCAGCCTTGTTTTTAGTAGCTAGTTTACTACTTATCTTGCAGAATCAAGGACGATTTTACAATCCTTGGAAATAGCTTGAAAAAATTGAAAAAATCAAGTCGTTTCTATTGACAATGATTCTGAAAGTGTTATACTAAGAAAGTAGTTTCGCTGATTTACTTCAAACCTGTTGTGAGGTAAGTTAACGATGCCTTAACCACGCTGTTTGCTGAGCTTGACTCCGGGCAGTGTGGCTATTTTTTTGCAATGGTGAAAGGAAGCAAGTCATGACAAATCACATTGTATTATTTGAACCACAAATTCCACAAAATACAGGCAATATCGCGCGTACTTGTGCTGCGACCAATTCTCCCCTCCACATCATCAAGCCAATGGGCTTTCCTATTGACGACCGCAAGATGAAGCGAGCTGGATTGGATTATTGGGATAAACTAGAGATTTATTTTTACGAGAGTTTGGAGGATTTCATGTCTCATATGAAGGGCAAACTCTATCTGATCTCAAAATTTGCTGAGAAAGTGTATTCTGATGTGGATTTATCGACTGACGAGGACCATTATTTTCTCTTTGGACGTGAAGACAAGGGCTTGCCTGAGGACTTTATGCGAGAACATCCTGAGAAGGCTCTCCGTATTCCCATGAATGATGAACATGTCCGCAGTCTCAATGTGTCTAATACCGTCTGCATGATTGTCTACGAAGCCCTCCGCCAGCAGCACTTTGCAGGTCTTGAGCTCGTTCATACCTATGAAGCAGATAAATTGAAATAAAAAATGAAAATGAACAAAATGCTTGCGCTTGCAAGCGTTTTTTGTTATGATAAAAGAGTCTTCAGGGCAGGGTGTGATTCCCGACCGGCGGTAAATTTGACTAGCTATTTTAGCTTTCTCGTCGTTGTCTTGTCTCGATATACTTTAAGTATTATCTTCGACTGCGACGCCTAGATAAATCTAAAATATCTTAGCCAAATAAGTCCGCGAGCGCAAGCTGATGTGGTGAGATTCCACAACCGACAGTATAGTCTGGATGGGAGAAGACGAAAGAATAGCTTTGTCTGTTCTGATAGATTTATAGCTAAACTGTAACCGCTTGCTTGAATTTCCTTAATAGAGTGAGAGGGAACTTTTGGGATATAAAAAGTGAGAATAGATAGAGGAATCCTTTCTAACTTCTTCTGATTTTATAGAAAATTGGAGGAACCTGTTATGACAAACACACGTCGACTTTCGACCATTGCGATCTTATCAGCCATCTCATTTGTGCTGATGTACTTTGACTTTCCGCTCTTGCCAGCGGCATCCTTCCTCAAGATCGAATTTAGTATCTTGCCAGTCCTTGTGGGTCTGGTGGTCATGGATTTGCCTGCTGCTCTAGGAGTGCTCTTGCTTCGCTCACTCTTGAAATTGCTTCTTAACAGCCAAGGAGTGAATACTTACATTGGTTTGCCGATGAATATCGTAGCTTTGGGAGTTTTTGTCATCGTATTTGCTTTGATTTGGAAAAAGGAACGGACAACCCTTCGTTTCCTACTAGGCTCTCTAGCTGGAACTATTGGTTTAACCTTTGCCATGTTGGTTCTCAACTATGTTTATGCTGTTCCTTTGTACGCTAAGTTTGCTAACTTTGATATTGGAAAAATTTTGGGACTTTCCAACTACCTAATGACCATGGTATTACCTTTTAACTTGATTGAGGGTGTAATCTTTTCCGTTTCATTCTGGTTGTTGTACGTCCTTTTGAAACCAACCTTAAAACACTATGAAAGATAAACAAACATTTTTAATGAAGGGCAGTTTTGCCCTTTTACTTTTCGTTATTCTTGGCTACATGGTCAAATTTTACCCTGAAACGCTGGTCGGTTTTGACCAATTGATTCAAACGGCAGTTCGAGGAGATTTGCCAGATTACTTGACTATTCTTTTCAAAGCCATCACACGCTTGATTGATATCCCAGTGATTATCACTTGGGTTGTTATTACAGCTTTTGTCTTTTATCGTAAGCGATGGAAGATAGAAAGTTTCTTCATGCTGGGGAATTTGGCTTTAGCGGGTCTTTTAATCGTGACCTTTAAAAATATCTACCAGCGCCCACGACCAGCTATCTTACATCTTGTGGAGGAGAAGGGATTTTCCTTCCCAAGTGGGCATTCTCTGGCTGTAACTTTGATGGTAGGTACTCTGATTGTCATTCTCAGTCAACGAATTAAAAATCCAGTCTGGAGAAAAATTGTACAAATCGTCCTTGGCCTCTACCTAGTTAGTGTGCTGGTATCAAGGGTATATCTGGGAGTTCATTATCCATCAGACGTTCTTGCCAGTCTCTGTCTGGGTTTGGGAGTCCTGTTTATCGAATTTCCCTTCTATGACAAGATCCGCTTCCAATGGCGATTTAAAGGCAAGCAGAAGTGATGGAAAAGATAAAAAATTGTACAAATACAAATAGAACCATATGAAATATATACTTGAAACATGTTTTGGTGTTTGATATATTTTAATAAATAAAGCAAGGAGGAAGAAAGTGTGGGTATGCTATTAGCGACACGATTAAAAAATAAAAGAAAGGAATTAAAATTATCTCAAAAAGAATTAGCTGAGGGGATTTGTGAGCAAGGGCAGATTAGCCGTATGGAGCAAGGTAAATATTCACCTGGGTCAGAATTACTCTTTCAACTATCTAAGCGATTGAAGGTGAGCATGGATTATTTCTTTGAAGATACTGAGGTTTCTAGTTTAGAAAATATTGATAAGTTTAAAGAATTATCTAAGAAATTTTTGGATGAGAGGGAATATGAATCTCTCCATTACATCTATGAACTGGAAAAATCTAAACGTACTCGTCTATCTGCTAAAGACCAGATTTATTTGGACTGGATTGATACATTAGTTCAATTCTGTTATTTAAATCATCAAACAGGGGCAGTTGCGAAACTGGAAAAAATACTGTTATCTCTGAAAAAATCTGATTTTTACTATCTACAACTGGGAAATACCTTGGCTAATTTTTATTTTGATATGGGGCAGGAAGACACATATCAGGAACTCTATCAACTTTTAAAAGAGAACCTCCAGTCACTATCTGTTCATCATTTGGAACAGTTAGAATTGATGATTAAATTCCGATATAACTATTGTAGATATTTGTGGTTGAATGAACGAACATCTGAAGCTATAGCAGAAATTACAGAAACGATAGCTATTTGTAAAAGATATAATAGTAGTTATCGATTAGCAGATTTGTATTGTTTATTGGGAAATATAAGCGAGAGCTTTGCTGAAAGGGATAGGATACTAGGTTTTTATCAAGTATCTTATCAGCTTTACAAGCACGAAGAGAACCAGAGAATGATGCTAGAAATTGAGAAGGAAATGAAATTATTGGAAAGTGAAGATTAAGAAAAAGATTTGTATTTTTAGATAACTTAAATTCATATTTCAAAAAAAATAAAAAAACACCATAAAAATTATTGACAAACCAAAATTGATGTATTAGAATATCATCAATAGTTTTTGATTTTGGTATTGGAGCTTTGGGGATATATTGGGCGTTGTTAGGATTTCAATTTCCTTTTGAGCTGAAGAAGGAGGCAATCCAATGAATACTTTTCTGACCAATAAAAATTACCGGATGTTGCTAATTAATCAATGGGTTTCGTCATTTGGTGATACGCTGTTTTATATTTCATTTATTTCTTATGTATCGGGATATAAATTTGCTTCATTAGCTGTTCTTTGTATAACAGTTTCGGAGACTTTGCCGCAGATTTCTCAGTTGTTCACAGGCGTTATTGCCGATTTTCAAAAAAATCGTGTTGCAAAATATATTGCTATATTGGCAAGTAAGTTTCTGCTTTATACTCTATTGACACTGTTTGTAACGGATAAGAACTTTTCTATGGGGATGGTTTTTCTTATTTGTGGCATCAATCTTTTATCAGATACCATGAGTTATTTTGCAGGTGCTATGATTTCTCCTTTGTATGTGAGGATTATAGGAGATGATATGACAGATGCTATGGGGTTTAGACAGGCAACTGCTGGTGTAGTTAATATTCTTAGCAACCTTACAGGTGGAGTTTTGATTGGGGTCATCAGTCTTCAGATGTTTGTGGGTTTGAATGCTTTGACCTTTCTTTTTGCACTGTTGGGTGTGGTGTTTATTCGTACTTCTTTGAGAGATATTGAGGGACAGATGGAGGTTAGTAAAAGATTAACCGCAAAATCTTTTGGAGAGCATTTCCTCTATTCTATGAAGATATTGTCAAGTTTTCCAACCATCATCAAATTAATATTCATTGCAGCTATGAACCAAGTGATTTTAAGCATTATTACCCCTTTAACGACTTTGATGTTGATTCATCATCCATTTATCTTCTTTGACACTGGGAAATCCATTGCAGCATTGTCAGTGGTTATTTTTTCAGGAACGATTGTGGGAAGTTTTTTGAGTGGAGGTATCCTAAAAAATATTCCCATAAAAATGATTGTCTACTTTGAAGAAATTATGCATCTCTGTATTCTCTTTTCTTGGTTGATCAATCATTTCCTCCTTTTATTGGTAGTTGTCTTCTTATGCGCAGTTGCAGTAGGAATGATGGGGCCTCGGATTTTCAACCTTGTATTCTCGATGGTTCCAGAAGAAGTCATGGGAACCATCCAGTCAGTGCTTGGAGTATTCAATGCTGTTGTACCAGGAATTCTTAGCATGCTCATCGTTGCCTTAGCGAGTGCTACAAACCTAAAAATCACAGTGCTTCCACTTTTTATTTTTGTATTGACTGCCTTAGCAATTGTGAAAGCAATGAAAATAGAGTAATAGTAGTATGAACTACTGTCTCTTTTTGGGTGGGAGTTCATTACCCATCAGACGTTCTTGCCAGTCTCTGTCTGGGTTTGGGAGTCTTGTTTATCGAGTTTCCCTTTTATGACAAGCTCCGCTTCCAATGGCGATTTAAAGGCAAACAGAAGTGAGTATCGAATTCCCTTGAGGAGAAAGAAATGAAAGTCAATATAGCATATCTTCATCCGACTCAACTATACTTATTAGAAAAATGGACCATTCTGTATTATCCCATTACGCTGATTTAAGTTGGAGGAGCTCTTCCCATGCAACCTTAGAGCTTATAAAGAGTCCGATCAATACCGTCCAGCTAGAAATTAGGAGGAATCAGCAAGTGATTCCCCTGTCCCTCATAGAGTGATTATAAAACCATACGATAAATGTACCTCCTTAATTAATAAAATCAGACTTTACATGTTTAGAGAGATCACTGTTCCCAAGAGATACCATAATTCCTACCGTAAGCAATATTATATTTCTATCTATTTTAGTCACCACCTAAAACTATGATTTTGCAAGAAAGGTTATGGAATTCTCAAGCAATATGGCTAAAATTAGATAGATATACAAAAGGAAAGGTAGAAGCTTTCATATGTATGGTATATCAACACGAGAGCATAGTAATTGCGTAAAATATATTTTTTTGCTATACTAATCAATATTTATTTGCAAAAGGAATGAGTTAAGATAAGCAATAATAATTTTAAATACTTACTTTGCAATCAAATTTTTAACTTGATTGCAAATATTTTTTTCAGTGTAACAATCATCTCAAAGGTTTATTCACAAAGTAATTCTATCAGTGAATCAACATTTGTTTTGATAATAGGAACTATTTCAGCAGTTATAGGAGGTTTGATTGGACCTATTTTTTTAGACAAAATTTCACATAAAAATGTATTGTCGTTTACTAATCTGATTGGTGGGCTAGTTACTCTGTCTTATACCATTATCAGTTCATTTAATGATAGTATTATAATAACCTATTCCACAGTCTTTTTAATAAGCATCACCAATAGTTTTTATACTCCTGCACGTCTAGCTATTGTTCCTAGTATAGTTGATAATGATGCGATAGTAAAAGCAAACGGTCTCACCCTAAGCATTCGTCAATCCGTTCAAACAGCAGGCTGGGCACTTGCAATTCCATTGTCTACGTTACTAGGTTTGCAATATTCATTATATTGTATATCTTTGTGTTTCTTGCTCTCCTCAGTTCTAAGTTTTTATATTCACGTTGAAAAGAATCAACATAAACCAAACTCTTCCAAAAGTTCATATGTATATCAAATTTTTGAAGGTCTCATACCTATAAGGGATAATCCTGTCATCAGGGATATAACTATTATGGATATTATTGAAAATTTTGCAAATGTGATTTGGACATCTTCATACCTCCTAGCATTTACAACCACTATCCTTTTAACAAGTGAAACTTGGTGGGGATACCAGGGTTCAGCATACTTCTTAGGGATTATAGTTGGAGGAGGGGTAATAACAAAATACTCTCATAAACTTCAACATTTTCCAGGAAAATTTTTGTTTATATCATCACTTCTTGTTACACTACTCACACTATTTTACACTGTTAATAGAAGCCCTATCATAACAATTATTATTTCTTTTCTAGTCGGCCCCCCTGCACAAATTAGAAATATAATTCAAGAATCAATTATTCAAGAAAAAGTTGATCCTAGTATATTGGCAAGAGCTTTTGCTGCCAGAAGTGTTTTAATGCAACTAATGTATGCTGTAGCGCTAGTTTCATTTAGTTATCTAGCAGACTTAATTGGAATTTTGCCAGTATACTTTATTTCAGTTATCATTTATTTTGCAATTTCATTTATTCCTGTAATATCGTCAGCATTAAAAAAAACACTGTGAAATTATGTATTTTTATGGAGATATAAGACTTCATATATCGTTTTGAGTAGTTTATGAGTACAAGCTATGATAGTTTCCATCTTACTGCCTCCTATTCCATTAGATTAGACTTCCTGTGAAACAAAAATATGATACAATAAAATTATGAAGCAAGTAAACAACTAACTGATACACGATTTAAGCTCCTTGTTGCTGTTCAGCGCACGACTTTTGAAGAGATGTTAGCCGTATTAAAAATTAAACACGCAAAAGATGGATAAAAACCTAAATTAAGCCTAGAAGACCTTCTGATGGCCACTCTTCAATATGTGCGAGAATACCGCACTTATGAACAAATTGCGGCTGATTTTGGTATCCACGAAAGCAACTTAATCCGTCGGAGTCAATGGGTTGAAGTAACTCTTGTTCAAAGTGGTTTTACGATTTCAAGAACTCCTCTCAGTTCTGAGGACACGGTAATGATTG
>NZ_VMML01000077.1:0-15214 GCF_013277175.1 Streptococcus sp. 3167
CTTGAACTTGAAATTTGGCCTCCTTATCCTATTTGTCTGACAAGTGCAAGCTGGTCGGATTTGTGGTAAAATAGATAAGATATGACAAAAAAATTTCATCATGTAACGGTCTTACTCCACGAAACGATTGATATGCTTGACGTAAAACCTGACGGTATCTACGTTGATGCGACTTTGGGTGGAGCAGGCCATAGCGAGTATTTATTAAGTAAATTAAGTGAAAAAGGCCATCTCTATGCCTTTGACCAGGATCAGAATGCCATTGACAATGCGCAAAAACGCTTGGCACCTTACATTGAGAAGGGAATGGTGACCTTTATCAAGGATAACTTCCGTCATTTACAGGCACGTTTGCGCGAAGCTGGTGTTCAGGAAATTGATGGAATTTGTTATGACTTGGGAGTGTCTAGTCCTCAATTGGACCAGCGTGAGCGTGGTTTTTCTTATAAAAAGGATGCGCCACTGGACATGCGGATGAATCAGGATGCTAGTCTGACAGCCTATGAAGTGGTTAATCATTATGACTATCATGATTTGGTTCGTATTTTCTTCAAATACGGTGAGGATAAATTCTCTAAACAGATTGCGCGTAAGATTGAACAAGCACGTGAAGTCAAGTCAATCGAGACTACGACTGAGTTAGCAGAGATTATCAAGTTGGTCAAACCTGCCAAGGAACTCAAGAAGAAGGGTCATCCTGCTAAGCAGATTTTCCAGGCTATTCGAATTGAAGTCAATGATGAACTGGGAGCGGCAGATGAGTCCATCCAGCAGGCTATGGATATGTTGGCTCTGGATGGTAGAATTTCAGTGATTACCTTTCATTCCTTAGAAGACCGCTTGACCAAGCAATTGTTCAAGGAAGCTTCAACAGTTGAAGTTCCAAAAGGCTTGCCTTTCATCCCAGATGATCTCAAGCCCAAGATGGAATTGGTGTCCCGTAAGCCAATCTTGCCAAGTGCGGAAGAGTTAGAAGCCAATAACCGCTCGCACTCAGCCAAGTTGCGCGTGGTCAGAAAAATTCACAAGTAAGAGGGAAAAAGATGGCAGAAAAAATGGAAAAAACAGGTCAAATACTACAGATGCAACTTAAACGGTTTTCGCGTGTGGAAAAAGCTTTTTACTTTTCCATTGCTGTAACCACTCTTATTGTAGCCATTAGTATTATTTTTATGCAGACCAAGCTCTTGCAAGTGCAGAATGATTTGACAAAAATCAATGCGCAGATAGAGGAAAAGAAGACCGAATTGGACGATGCCAAGCAAGAGGTCAATGAACTATTACGTGCAGAACGTTTGAAAGAAATTGCCAATTCACACGATTTGCAATTAAACAATGAAAATATTAGAATAGCGGAGTAAGATATGAAGTGGACAAAAAGAGTAATCCGTTATGCGACCAAAAATCGGAAATCGCCGGCTGAAAACAGACGCAGAGTTGGAAAAAGTCTGAGTTTATTATCTGTCTTTGTTTTTGCCGTTTTTTTAGTCAATTTTGCGGTCATTATTGGGACGGGCACTCGCTTTGGAACAGATTTAGCGAAGGAAGCTAAGAAGGTTCATCAAACCACCCGTACAGTTCCTGCCAAACGTGGGACTATTTATGACCGAAATGGAGTCCCGATTGCTGAGGATGCGACATCTTATAATGTCTATGCGGTCATTGATGAGAACTATAAGTCAGCAACGGGTAAGATTCTTTACGTAGAAAAAACACAATTTAACAAGGTTGCAGAGGTCTTTCATAAGTATCTGGACATGGAAGAATCCTATGTAAGAGAGCAACTCTCGCAACCTAATCTCAAGCAAGTTTCCTTTGGTTCGAAGGGCAATGGGATTACCTATGCCAATATGATGGCTATTAAAAAAGAGTTGGAAACTGCAGAGGTCAAGGGGATTGATTTTACAACCAGCCCTAACAGAAGCTATCCAAATGGACAATTTGCTTCTAGTTTTATCGGACTAGCTCAGCTCCATGAAAATGAAGATGGAAGCAAGAGCTTGCTGGGAACCTCTGGAATGGAGAGTTCCTTGAACAGTATTCTTGCAGGGACAGACGGCATTATTACCTATGAAAAGGATCGTCTGGGTAATATTGTACCCGGAACAGAACAAGTTTCCCAACAAACGGTAGATGGCAAGGATGTTTACACAACCATTTCCAGCCCCCTCCAGTCCTTTATGGAAACCCAGATGGATGCTTTTCAAGAGAAGGTAAAAGGAAAGTACATGACAGCGACTTTGGTCAGTGCTAGAACGGGAGAGATACTCGCAACGACACAACGACCGACCTTTGATGCAGATACAAAAGAAGGCATTACGGAGGACTTTGTTTGGCGTGATATCCTTTACCAAAGTAACTATGAGCCAGGTTCCACTATGAAAGTGATGATGTTGGCTGCTGCTATTGATAATAATACCTTTCCAGGAGGAGAAGTCTTCAATAGTAGTGAGTTAAAAATTGCAGATGCCACGATTCGAGATTGGGACGTCAATGAAGGATTGACTGGTGGCAGAATGATGACTTTTTCTCAAGGTTTTGCACACTCAAGTAACGTTGGGATGACCCTCCTTGAGCAAAAGATGGGAGATGCTACCTGGCTTGATTATCTTAATCGTTTTAAATTTGGTGTTCCGACCCGTTTCGGTTTGACGGATGAGTATGCTGGTCAGCTTCCTGCGGATAATATCGTTAACATTGCGCAAAGCTCATTTGGGCAAGGGATTTCAGTGACCCAGACGCAAATGATTCGTGCCTTTACAGCTATTGCTAATGACGGTGTCATGCTGGAGCCTAAATTTATTAGTGCCATTTATGATCCAAATGATCAAACTGCTCGGAAATCTCAAAAAGAAATTGTGGGAAATCCTGTTTCTAAAGATGCAGCTAGTCTAACTCGGACTAACATGGTTTTGGTAGGGACGGATCCGGTTTATGGAACCATGTATAACCACAGCACAGGCAAGCCAACTGTAACTGTTCCTGGGCAAAATGTAGCCCTCAAGTCTGGTACGGCTCAGATTGCTGACGAGAAAAATGGTGGTTATCTAGTCGGGTTAACCAACTATATTTTCTCAGCTGTATCGATGAATCCGGCTGAAAATCCTGATTTTATCTTGTATGTGACGGTCCAACAACCTGAACATTATTCAGGTATCCAGTTGGGAGAATTTGCCAATCCTATCTTGGAGCGGGCTTCAGCTATGAAAGACTCTCTCAATCTTCAAACAACAGCTAAAGCTTTGGAGCAAGTAAGTCAACAAAGTCCTTATCCTATGCCTAGTGTCAAGGATATTTCACCTGGTGATTTAGCAGAAGAATTGCGTCGCAATCTTGTACAACCTATCGTTGTGGGAACAGGAACGAAGATTAAAAATAGTTCTGCTGAAGAAGGAAAGAATCTTGCCCCGAACCAGCAAGTCCTGATCTTATCTGATAAAGCAGAGGAAGTTCCAGACATGTATGGTTGGACAAAAGCGACTGCTGAGACCTTTGCTAAGTGGCTCAATATAGAACTTGAATTTGAAGGTTCGGGCTCTACTGTGCAGAAGCAAGATGTTCGAACTAACACAGCTATCAAGGACATTAAAAAAATTACATTAACTTTAGGAGACTAATATGTTTATTTCCATCAGTGCTGGAATTGTGACATTTTTACTAACTTTAGTAGGAATTCCGGCCTTTATCCAATTTTATAGAAAGGCGCAAATTACAGGCCAGCAGATGCATGAGGATGTTAAACAGCACCAGGCAAAAGCTGGGACTCCTACAATGGGAGGTTTGGTTTTCTTAATTACTTCTGTTTTGGTTGCTTTCGTTTTTTCCCTATTTAGTAGCCAATTCAGCAATAATGTGGGAATGATTTTGTTTATCTTGGTCTTGTATGGCTTGGTCGGATTTTTAGATGACTTTCTCAAGGTCTTTCGTAAAATCAATGAGGGGCTTAATCCCAAGCAAAAATTAGCTCTTCAGCTTCTAGGTGGAGTTATCTTCTATCTTTTCTATGAGCGTGGAGGTGATATGCTTTCCGTCTTTAGTTACCAAGTGCATCTAGGGATTTTCTATATTATTTTCGCTCTTTTCTGGCTAGTCGGTTTTTCAAATGCAGTCAACTTGACAGACGGTATTGACGGTCTAGCTAGTATTTCCGTTGTGATTAGCTTGTCTGCCTATGGAGTTATTGCCTATGTGCAAGGTCAGATGGATATTCTTCTGGTGATTCTAGCCATGATTGGTGGTTTGCTCGGTTTCTTCGTCTTTAACCATAAGCCTGCTAAAGTCTTTATGGGAGATGTGGGAAGTTTGGCTCTCGGTGGAATGCTGGCAGCGATTTCTATGGCTCTCCACCAAGAATGGACTCTCTTGATTATCGGAATTGTGTATGTTTTTGAAACAACTTCGGTCATGATGCAAGTCAGTTATTTCAAACTGACAGGTGGCAAACGTATTTTCCGTATGACACCTGTACATCACCATTTTGAGCTTGGGGGATTGTCTGGTAAAGGAAATCCTTGGAGCGAGTGGAAGGTTGACTTCTTCTTTTGGGGAGTGGGACTTCTAGCAAGTCTCCTGACCCTCGCAATTTTGTATTTGATGTAAGAATGGCACCCTGATGTTTCAGGGTGTTTTTGTGTTTAAATACACAATGAAAATCAAAGAACAAACTAGAAAGCTAACTTTAGGCTGCTCAAAATATAGTAGATTGAAACTAGAATAGTACACATCTACTTCTAAAATATTGTTAGAAATCGATTTGACTGTCCTGATTGATTTGTCCTGTTCTTATTTCATTTCACTATACAGTTTTGAGATGGTTGATAGAACTGACGAAGTCAGCTCAAAACACGGTTTTGAGATTGTAGATAAGGAGAAGCTGATGTGGTTTGAAGAGGTTTTCGAAGAGTGTAAAAAAATATTGGTCAGTTAAAGTCAAAGCTCTTGACCTTTTCTGACCAATGTAGTATATTATGAACGTAAGGTAAATGAAAGCCTTACTAGAACACTTATTTAAAGTAAAATAGAAAGAGGTGGGTCTATGTTTCATCTAGAAATCTTCAGAAGTAAAGATAGTCTACTCCTGCTTGAAAAAGAAAAACCAGAAATAGTACGTAGGGTAGCGGTTTAGCTAGTCTAAATTTTTTAAAACAAAGGTCAAAGATAGTCAATATCAGTAATCATAATTAAGTAAACAAAAAGAGGTAAAGAATATGAATAACAATTTTAATAATTTTAATAACATGGATGATTTATTTAACCAATTGATGGGTGGTATGCGAGGATACAGTTCTGAAAATCGCCGTTACTTAATTAATGGACGCGAAGTCACACCTGAGGAATTTGCTCACTATCGTGCGACTGGTCAATTACCAGGAAATGCAGAAACTGATGTGCAAATGCCACAACAGGCATCAGGTATGAAACAAGACGGTGTCCTTGCAAAACTAGGTCGAAACTTGACAGCAGAAGCGCGTGAGGGCAAGTTGGATCCTGTTATCGGACGAAACAAGGAAATTCAAGAAACATCTGAAATCCTCTCACGCCGCACCAAGAACAATCCTGTTTTGGTCGGAGATGCAGGTGTTGGTAAGACAGCAGTTGTCGAAGGTCTAGCGCAAGCCATTGTGAACGGAGATGTTCCTGCTGCTATCAAGAACAAGGAAATTATTTCTATTGATATCTCAGGTCTTGAGGCTGGTACTCAATACCGTGGTAGCTTTGAAGAAAATGTCCAAAACTTAGTCAATGAAGTGAAAGAAGCAGGGAATATTATCCTCTTCTTTGATGAAATTCACCAAATTCTTGGTGCTGGTAGCACTGGTGGAGACAGTGGTTCTAAAGGACTTGCGGATATTCTCAAGCCAGCTCTCTCTCGTGGAGAATTGACAGTGATTGGGGCAACAACTCAAGACGAATACCGTAACACCATCTTGAAGAATGCTGCTCTTGCTCGTCGTTTCAACGAAGTGAAGGTCAATGCTCCTTCAGCAGAGAATACTTTTAAAATTCTTCAAGGCATTCGTGATCTCTATCAACAACACCACAATGTCATCTTGCCAGACGAAGTCTTGAAAGCAGCGGTGGATTATTCTGTTCAATACATTCCTCAACGTAGCTTGCCAGATAAGGCTATTGACCTTGTCGATGTAACGGCTGCTCACTTGGCTGCTCAACATCCAGTAACAGATGTGCATGCTGTTGAACGAGAAATCGAAACGGAAAAAGACAAGCAAGAAAAAGCAGTTGAAGCAGAAGATTTTGAAGCAGCTCTAAACTATAAAACACGCATTGCAGAATTGGAAAAGAAAATCGAAAACCACACAGAAGATATGAAAGTGACTGCAAGTGTCAACGATGTGGCTGAATCTGTGGAACGAATGACAGGTATCCCAGTATCGCAAATGGGAGCTTCAGATATCGAACGTTTGAAAGATATGGCTCATCGCTTGCAAGACAAGGTGATTGGTCAAGATAAGGCCGTAGAAGCTGTAGCTCGTGCTATCCGTCGTAACCGTGCTGGTTTTGATGAAGGAAATCGCCCAATCGGCAGCTTCCTCTTTGTAGGGTCTACTGGGGTTGGTAAGACGGAGCTTGCTAAGCAATTGGCACTCGATATGTTTGGAACCCAGGATGCGATTATCCGTTTGGATATGTCTGAATACAGTGACCGCACAGCTGTTTCTAAGCTAATTGGTACAACAGCAGGCTATGTGGGTTATGATGACAATAGCAATACCTTAACAGAACGTGTTCGTCGCAATCCATACTCTATCATTCTCTTGGATGAAATTGAAAAGGCTGACCCTCAAGTTATTACCCTTCTCCTCCAAGTTCTAGATGATGGTCGTTTGACAGATGGTCAAGGAAATACAGTAAACTTCAAGAACACTGTCATTATTGCGACCTCAAATGCTGGATTTGGCTATGAAGCCAACTTGACAGAAGATGCGGATAAACCAGAATTGATGGACCGTTTGAACCCCTTCTTCCGTCCAGAACTCCTCAACCGCTTTAATGCAGTCATCGAGTTCTCACACTTGACTAAGGAAGATCTTTCTAAGATTGTAGATTTGATGTTGGCTGAAGTTAACCAAACCTTGGCTAAGAAAGACATTGACTTGGTAGTTAGTCAAGCGGCTAAAGATTATATCACAGAAGAAGGTTACGACGAAGTCATGGGGGTTCGTCCTCTCCGTCGCGTGGTTGAACAAGAAATTCGTGATAAGGTGACAGACTTCCACTTGGATCATTTAGATGCTAAACATCTGGAAGCAGATATGGAAGATGGCGTTTTGGTTATTCGTGAGAAAGTCTAAGACAGAATTTTGAGGATAAAAAAGAAGGAGCCAGCTGAAAAAAACTGGTTCCTTTTGAGGTATGACGGGCATGTCGTGTAGTAGAGGTGTACTATTCTAGTTTCAGTCTACTATAGTAGCTCAGAAGTCGGTACTTAAACGTGCTATATCAAAACCAGTCCTGGAAAAACGTGGACTGGTTTCGTGTTTGGATTATTACCTTGAACGACATGCGTTAAAAGTTAGTTGAACCGCCGTATGCCGAACGGCACGTGCGGTGGTGTGAGAGGGGCTAGAGATTATCCCCTACTCGATTTTAAATCACATGACGTTCAAAGGCATCATCTGAAATCCCTTGTTCCAAGATGAGTTTTGCCCATTCTTTAGCAGAGAAGAGGCTGTGGTCCTTGTAGTTTCCGCAAGATTCGATGGTTGTCCCTGGGACATCTTCCCAAGTAGTAGTTTCAGCGATTTCCTTGAGCGAATCCTTGATAACAGCTGCGATTTTAGCACTGGCGTGACGTCCCCACATAATCATGTGGAAGCCTGTGCGGCAACCAAATGGTGAACAGTCAATCATGCCGTCAATGCGGGTACGGATGAGTTTGGCTAAGAGGTGCTCGATAGTGTGAAGGCCGGCAGTAGGGATCGAGTCTTCATTGGGTTGCACTAAACGAATATCATAATTGGAGATGACATCTCCCTTTGGCCCTGTTTCTTCCCCAATCAAGCGAACATAGGGTGCTTTGACAATGGTGTGGTCAAGTTCAAAACTTTCGACAATAACTTCTTTTGACATGGTAAATCCTTTCAGTTTTCTTCTCTCATTATATCATAAAGGTTGCTCCTGAGACAGAGAGAAAACCTCTCCGAGGCTGGAGAGGTTGAAATCTTTACTTACGATATAAGCGGTCGTATTGGTAGTATGGGTCAAAGGTTACGTTGATACCCAGTTTACGAAGGACATTCTTGTCTTCATCAGTCAAGATGATGGTTGAGTGGGCTTCGCTTCCTTTGAGGTTGCCGAGTTCTTCCATAGCGCGGGCAGCATCAGGATTTTCTGTAGCTGTGATAGCAAGTGCAATCAGGATTTCATTTGAATGAAGGCGTGGATTGTGGCTACCGAGATGATCGATTTTAAGACCTTGGATTGGCTTAACAACTTCAGGCTCGATTAGTTTTACTTCTTTAGCGATGTCAGCTGATTTTTTGATGGCGTTGATCAAGGCAGCGGCTGTAGGGCCAAAGAGTTCTGAGTTCTTACCAGTGACGATTTCCCCATTTGGCAATTCAAAGGCTAGGGCTGGTCCACCAGTTTCTTCTGCTTTTTGGCGCGCAACGACAGCAACCTTACGGTCTGCAGGTGTGATACCGAGGTCGTTCATGAGCAACTCAATTTTCTTGACGGCAGCTTCGCCAACTTTTTCAGCTTTGAAGTCAAGAACTGTTTGATAGTAACGGCGGATGATTTCTTGTTTAGAAGCTTCGACAGCAGCCTCGTCATCTGTAATAGCGAAACCAACCATGTTGACACCCATATCTGTCGGTGAAGCGTATGGTGATTTTCCGAGAATACGTTCCAACATGCGCTTGAGCACTGGGAAGATTTCGATATCACGGTTGTAGTTGACAGTGGTTTCTCCATAGGTTTGAAGATGGAAGGGGTCAATCATGTTGACATCATCAAGGTCAGCTGTGGCAGCTTCATAAGCCAAGTTAACTGGGTGATGAAGGGGAAGATTCCAAACAGGGAAGGTTTCAAATTTAGCGTAGCCAGACTTGATGCCATTGATTTGGTCGTGGTACATATTGGACATACACGTTGCCAATTTTCCAGAACCGGGTCCAGGAGCGGTTACGACAATCAAGTTGCGACTGGTTTTGATGTAGTCGTTTTTGCCCATGCCTTCTGGGGAAATGATGTGATCCATATCCGTCGGATATCCTTTGATTGGATAATGAAGATAAGAATCAATTCCGTTTTTCTCAAGTTGGTTGCGGAAGGCATCTGCAGCGGGTTGGCCAGCGTATTGTGTAATGACAACGGAGCCGACAAAAATCCCTAATTCATTGAATTTGTCAATCAAACGAAGAACTTCTTGGTCATAAGAAATGCCTAAGTCGCCACGTGCTTTGGAATGTTCAATGTTGCTAGCATTAATGGCAATCACAACCTCAACCTGCTCTTTCAATTCTTGCAAGAGCTTGATTTTGTTGTCAGGTTCATAACCAGGAAGGACACGAGCAGCGTGGAAATCTTCTAACATTTTACCGCCAAATTCTAAGTAGAGTTTGCCGTCAAATTGGTTAATGCGTTCCAAAATATGGTCGCGTTGTAAATTCAAATATCGTTCAGAACTAAAAGCTTGTTTTTTCATTTTTTTACCTCTGACCTCTATTATAATAAAAAATTGGAAGTTAGGAAACTACGGAGTTAAAAAAGGAATCAAAAAGATTAGGCGAACGCTTGCATAAAAATCTGAAAAGCGCTATCATAGACTATAGATTATTAAAATAATGAGGTAAGAAGATGCAAGAAAAATGGTGGCACAATGCCGTAGTTTATCAAGTTTATCCAAAGAGTTTCATGGACAGCAACGGAGATGGAATTGGCGATTTGCCAGGAATTACCAGTAAGTTAGACTATCTAGCCAAGCTAGGGATTACAGCGATTTGGCTTTCTCCCGTTTATGACAGCCCTATGGATGATAATGGCTACGATATTGCTGATTATCAAGCGATTGCAACGATTTTTGGAACCATGGAGGATATGGATCAACTGATTGCGGAAGCTAAGAAGCGTGATATTCGTATCATCATGGACTTGGTGGTCAATCATACCTCGGATGAACATGCTTGGTTTGTAGAGGCCTGTGAAAATCCTAATAGCCCTGAGCGAGACTACTATATCTGGCGCGATGAACCCAATGACCTAGATTCTATCTTTAGTGGGTCTGCTTGGGAATACGATGAAAAGTCAGGTCAATACTATCTCCACTTTTTCAGTAAGAAACAGCCGGATCTCAACTGGGAAAATGAAAAACTTCGCCAGAAAATTTATGATATGATGGACTTCTGGATTGATAAAGGTATTGGTGGTTTCCGTATGGATGTTATTGACATGATTGGCAAAATTCCTGACGAGAAGGTAGTCAATAATGGTCCTATGCTTCACCCCTATCTCAAGGAAATGAATCAGGCCACCTTTGGAGCTAAGAATCTCTTGACAGTAGGGGAAACCTGGGGAGCAACGCCAGAGATTGCCAAGCTCTACTCTGACCCAAAGGGGCAAGAATTGTCTATGGTCTTCCATTTTGAACATATCGGTCTTCAGTATCAGGAAGGTCAGCCTAAATGGCACTATCAAAAAGAGCTGAATATCGCTAAGTTAAAAGAAATCTTCAACAAATGGCAGACAGAGTTAGGAGTTGAGGACGGCTGGAATTCCCTCTTCTGGAACAACCATGACCTCCCTCGTATTGTCTCAATCTGGGGAAATGACCAAGAATACCGCGAAAAATCTGCCAAAGCCTTTGCAATCTTGCTTCATATTATGAGAGGAACTCCTTATATCTACCAAGGTGAGGAGATTGGGATGACCAACTATCCGTTTGAAACGCTGGATCAAGTAGAAGATATTGAATCCCTCAATTATGCGCGTGAAGCTCTTGAAAAAGGTGTTTCGCTGGAAGAAATCATGGACAGTATACGTGTCATTGGACGTGACAATGCCCGTACCCCTATGCAATGGGACGAGAGCAAAAACGCTGGTTTCTCAACAGGTCAACCTTGGTTGGCAGTGAATCCAAACTATCAAGCAATCAACGTTCAAGAAGCGCTGGCAAATCCAGATTCTATTTTCTATACTTATCAGAACTTGGTCCAAATCCGTAAGGAGAACAGCTGGCTGATTCGAGCTGACTTTGAATTGCTTGATACGGCTGATAAGGTCTTCGCCTATATCCGTAAAGATGGCGACCGTCGTTTCCTAGTTGTGGCTAACTTGTCCAATGAAGAGCAAGTCTTTGTAGTAGAAGGAAATGTCAAATCTGTCTTGATTGAAAACACCCTAGCTCAAGAAGTCTTTGAAAAACAAATCTTAGCTCCATGGGATGCTTTCTGTGTGGAATTACTATAAATATTTTTTACAGAAAAATTTAAAATTGAAATCGCATAAAAACAAGGGAGGGTTGTATGAAAAGGCAGAAATCCTTTGTTTTTTATAACCAAGGTTTATAAACTTTCATTCTCGAAATTCAATTAACTTTACAAATTTCCACTATTTTGGTAAAACAAACCTATGTTACAAAAACTAACATAAAGTAGAAGGGAGATGAATACAAAAAAGAGTGTCCTTAGTGCAGGCCTGACTTTTGCATTTGCCTTGCTTTTAGCTGCTTGCGGACAATCAGGTTCAGATACAAAAACTTACTCATCAACCTTTAGTGGAAATCCAACTGCATTTAACTACTTGTTAGACTACTACGCTGATAATACAGCCATCATTACCAACCTAGTTGATGGTTTGCTTGAAAATGACAATTACGGAAATCTAGTTCCGTCTTTAGCAGAGGACTGGTCTGTTTCAAGCGGCGGTCTGACTTATACTTACAAATTGAGAAAAGTGCCAAATGGTTCACGGCTGACGGTGAAGAGTACGCCCCAGTTAAGGCACAAGATTTTGTGACAGGTATCAAGTACGCAGTGGATAATAAATCACAGGCCATTGACTTGATTCAAAACTCGATTAAGGGCTTGACTGATTATTTTACAGGAGCGGATTCTGACTTTTCTAAGGTTGGGGTGAAGGCCATTGACGACCAGACTGTTGAGTATACTTTGTCACGGCCAGAACCTTACTGGAACTCAAAAACAACCAACAGTATTCTTTTCCCAGTAAACGAAGAGTTTTTAAACTCAAAAGGGAAAGATTTTGGTACCCTATCTCCAGATAGTATTCTCTACAGCGGACCTTATTTGTTAAAAGATTTCACATCAAAATCATCGATCGAGTATGTGAAAAATCCGCATTACTATGATCATGACAAAGTATCAATTGAACATGTGAAATTGGCCTATTTTGATGGTTCAGACCAAGAATTGACCATCCGTAACTTTGAAAGTGGAGCTTATTCTATCGCTGGGGTTTATCCAAATAGTTCTAACTTTGCTAAGACCAAGGAGAAATATAAGGATAATATCGTCTATAGCTTGCAGGACAAGACTTCTTGGTATTTCAATTTCAACGTTAACCGTAAGGCCTACAATCACACTGCTAAAACGACAGATGAGCAGAAGAAGTCAACTGAGACAGCTGTTTTGAACAAGAACTTCCGCCAAGCGGTGAACTTTGCCTTGGACCGCACAGCCTATTCTGCTCAGTCAAATGGGGAAGAAGCAGCTAGCAAGACTCTTCGTAACACCCTAGTACCTCCTACATTTGTCCAAGTTGGAGACAAGACCTTTGGAGAAGTAGTCGCTTCTAAATTGGTCAACTACGGAACAGAATGGTCAGGTATTAACCTGGCAGATGCTCAGGATGCCTATTTCAACAAAGAAAAAGCCCAAGCAAAATTTGCGGAAGCTAAAAAAAATTGGCAAGTCAAGGTGTGACTTTCCCAATTCACTTGGATGTTGCAGTTGATCAGACAAGTAAAAATGCTGTGACAGGCATGAACTCAGTTAAGTAGACCCTTGAGTCGGTTTTGGGGGCTGATAACATCGTCATTGATGTTCAGCAACTTTCAACAGATGATTTTAATAATGTAGCCTTCTTAGCACCGACAGCAGCTGATAGAGACTATGATTTGAACTTTGATGGCTGGGTAGGTGACTATCAAGATCCATCAACTTATCTCAATCCTTTCAATGCAGAGGATGGATTCTACCTTAAGATTTTTGGACTAGATGCCAAGGAAGATAAGGAAAAAATCACTAGCCTAGGTCTGGATACCTATACTAATATACTTAAAGATGCAGATAGTGAAAATAAAGATGTAGCCAAACGTTACGAAAAATATGCTGAAGCACAGGCTTGGATGATTGACAATTCTCTCATTATGTCAGCTATGTCAAGTGGTGGCACAGCATCTGTAACCAAAGTGACGCCATTTACAAGAGGCTATTCATTGGTTGGTATCAAGGGTGATGGCAATAACTACAAGTACATGAAACTGCAAAAAGACACTGTGACGACCAAACAGTTTGAAGAAGCTAAAAGTAAATGGGAGCAAGAAAGCAAAAAAGCAATCGAAAAAGCCCAAAAAGAAGCAGAAAAACATGTTAAATAGTTAGAAATAGCCTTTTCAAGCAAAATCCTAAAGACAAACATCAGTTTTGGTGCTTGTCTTTTTAAATCACTCGGCTATCGAAAACTGAGAAATGATTTGTTTTGTGCTAAAATAGATTGAAACGAATACTCAATAAAAATCAAAGAGTAACTGGGAAGTCAGCTCAAAATACTGTTTTGAGGTTGCAGATGGACGCTGACGTGCTTTGAAGAGATTTTCGAAGAGTATAAAGATCCTCTCTTTTACTATAGTTAAGGAGATGTAAAGATAAGTGATAAGGAAGAGACTATGTACGACTATCTAATCGTTGGTGCTGGTTTGTCGGGAGCAATTTTTGCTTATGAGGCGACTAAGCGTGGAAAAAAAGTAAAAGTTATTGATAAACGTGACCACATTGGTGGAAATATCTACTGTGAGAATGTAGAAGGGGTTAATGTTCATAAATATGGTGCCCATATCTTTCATACTTCTAATAAAAAAGTTTGGGACTATGTCAATCAATTCGCTGAGTTTAACAATTATATCAACTCGCCTCTAGCTAATTACAAGGGTAGCCTTTATAATCTACCTTTCAATATGAATACTTTCTATGCTATGTGGGGTACAAAAACTCCTCAAGAAGTGAAAGATAAGATTGCTGATCAAACGGCTCATATGAAGGACGTTGAACCTAAAAACTTGGAAGAACAGGCTATCAAGTTGATTGGTCCAGATATTTATGAAAAATTGATTAAAGGATATACTGAAAAGCAATGGGGACGTTCTGCTACTGACCTTCCACCGTTTATTATTAAACGTCTACCAGTTCGTTTGACCTTTGATAATAATTATTTCAATGACCGTTACCAAGGAATTCCAATTGGTGGGTATAATGTCATTATCGAAAATATGCTCAAGGATGTGGAAGTAGAACTTGGTCTTGACTTTTTTGCCAATCGTCAAGAATTAGAAGCTTCTGCTGAAAAAGTTGTCTTTACAGGGATGATTGACCAATACTTTGATTATAAACATGGTGAGTTAGAATACCGTAGTCTTCGTTTTGAGCATGAAGTTTTTGATGAAGAAAACTATCAAGGAAATGCTGTAGTGAACTACACAGAGCGAGAAATTCCTTATACTCGCATTATTGAGCATAAACATTTTGAGTATGGTACACAAGCTAAAACGGTTATTACTCGAGAATACCCAGCTGATTGGAAACGTGGAGATGAGCCTTATTATCCAATCAATGATGAGAGAAACAATGCTATATTTTCCAAATATCAGGAAGAAGCGGCAACAAATGACAAGGTTATTTTCTGTGGTCGTTTAGCAGATTATAAATACTACGACATGCATGTGGTCATCGAACGGGCTTTGGAAGTGGTCGAGGAAGAGTTGGGACAATAATGCAAGGATTCCGTTATTTTAGAATCTTTGCTACTTAAGATTTTTATACTAAACTAAAATAAAAAAGTATTATATAATAGTAATATGAAATCAACTAAAGAAGAAATCCAAGCTATCAAAACACTTTTAAAAGACTCTAGTACAGCTAAATATCATAAACGCCTTCAAATCGTTCTATTTCGTCTGATGGGTAAATCTTATAAAGAGATTATAGAGCTTTTAGGCTGTAATCAAACAACGATT
>NZ_VMML01000078.1:0-12043 GCF_013277175.1 Streptococcus sp. 3167
CGAAGTCAGTAACATATACGTACGGCAAGGCAACGTTGACGCGGTTTGAAGAGATTTTCGAAGAGTTTCAAACATATGCAATGATTCCTGAAAGAGTACAGTTAGGAGAGGGTTATGCCGATTCGAATTGATAAAAAATTACCAGCTGTTGAGATTTTACGGACAGAGAATATCTTTGTCATGGATGATCAACGTGCAGCCCACCAAGATATCCGTCCCTTGAAGATTTTAATTTTAAATCTCATGCCACAGAAAATGGTCACAGAGACCCAGTTGTTACGCCATTTGGCCAATACACCTCTACAACTGGATATTGATTTTCTCTATATGGAGAGCCATCGTTCTAAGACAACTCGTTCAGAGCACATGGAGACCTTTTATAAAACTTTTCCTGAAGTTAAGGACGAGTATTTTGATGGGATGATTATCACGGGTGCTCCAGTTGAGCATTTACCATTTGAGGAAGTGGACTATTGGGAGGAATTTAGCCAGGTGCTTGAGTGGTCCAAGACCCATGTCTATTCGACCCTTTATATCTGTTGGGGGGCTCAGGCTGGTCTTTATCTGCGTTATGGAGTGGAAAAATACCAGATGGACAGTAAGTTATCGGGTATTTATCCTCAGGACACTTTAAAAGAAGGGCACCTTCTTTTAAGAGGCTTTGACGATAGCTATGTTTCCCCTCATTCTCGGCACACGGAGATTTCTAAGGAAGAGGTCTTAAACAAAACCAATCTCGAGATTTTATCAGAGGGTTCTCAGGTTGGGGTTTCGATTTTGGCTAGTCGTGATTTGCGTGAAATTTATAGTTTTGGGCATTTGGAATATGACCGTGATACCTTGGCAAAAGAGTATTTCCGAGATTGTGATGCAGGTTTAGATCCTCATATTCCAGAAAATTACTTTAAGGATGATGATGTCAATCAGACGCCTTGTCTTTGTTGGTTTTCATCGGCAGCCCTCTTTTTCAGTAACTGGGTAAATTATGCAGTCTATCAGGAAACCCCTTTTGACTGGAGAAAAATAGAAGATGATGCATCTGCATTTGGGTATTTATAAGAGGAATTATGACATATTTAGACGCTTTTAAATCAGGGAACTTGGTTTTACCGAGTGCCCTGCTCTTGCATTTTAAGGAACTCTTTCCTTCTAGCGACGATTTTCTGGTTTGGCAATTTTTCTATTTGCAAAATACGACAGGCTTAGAAGAAATGTCGCCAAGCCAGATTGCTGAAAGGATTGGCAAGGAAATTTCGGATGTCAACCAGTCCATTTCCAATCTGACGGAGAGGGGACTTCTCCAGTATCGTACTATCGAATTAAATGGCGAAATCGAATTGCTTTTTGATGCTAGTTTGGCTTTGGAACGTTTGGATGACTTGCTTGGAGCTATTGCTTCGAGTTCAGACCAGTTGATACCTCAAAATCATCTTAAGGATTTGGTGGAAACCTTCCAGCAGGAGTTGGGACGCTTGTTGACGCCTTTTGAGATTGAGGATTTGATGAAGACACTAAAGGAAGATGGAACCAGTGCTGACTTGATTAAGGAAGCTCTTCGTGAAGCTGTTTTGAATGGAAAACCAAACTGGAAGTACATCCAGGCGATTTTGAGAAACTGGCGACATGAAGGTATCAAAAGTGTGGCTCAAATCGAGGCTAAGCGGGCAGAAAGAGAAGCAAGCAATCCTCAGTTGACACAGGTATCGGCAGATTTCAGAAATGCTATGGATCTCTGGAAGGATTAATCCATGTCAGCAGGCTTGAAATCCGAGTAAGATTTGCAAGCTGTGTCTAATTGTGATAAAATAAATAGAAAATAAATTGAAAAAAGAGGTATGTGAAATGTCACGTAAACCATTTATCGCTGGTAACTGGAAAATGAACAAAAATCCAGAAGAAGCTAAAGCATTCGTTGAAGCAGTTGCGTCAAAACTTCCTTCATCAGATCTTGTTGAAGCAGGTATCGCTGCTCCAGCTCTTGATTTGACAACAGTTCTTGCTGCGGCAAAAGGTTCAAACCTTAAAGTTGCTGCTCAAAACTGCTACTTTGAAAATGCAGGTGCCTTCACTGGTGAAACAAGCCCACAAGTTTTGAAAGAAATCGGTACTGACTACGTTGTTATCGGTCACTCAGAACGCCGTGACTACTTCCATGAAACTGACGAAGATATCAACAAAAAAGCAAAAGCAATCTTTGCAAACGGTATGCTTCCAATCATCTGTTGTGGTGAGTCACTTGAAACTTACGAAGCTGGTAAAGCTGCTGAATTTGTAGGTGCTCAAGTATCTGCTGCATTGGCTGGATTGACTGCTGAACAAGTTGCTGCATCAGTTATCGCTTACGAACCAATCTGGGCTATCGGTACTGGTAAATCAGCTTCACAAGACGACGCACAAAAAATGTGTAAAGTTGTTCGTGACGTTGTAGCTGCTGACTTTGGTCAAGAAGTTGCAGACAAAGTTCGTGTTCAATACGGTGGTTCTGTTAAACCTGAGAACGTTGCTTCATACATGGCTTGTCCAGACGTTGACGGTGCCCTTGTAGGTGGTGCGTCACTTGAAGCTGAAAGCTTCTTGGCTTTGCTTGACTTTGTAAAATAATCAGTAAGTAGCAAAAGCTAGGTGGAACAGCATTCAGATGTCTGTTCCATTTTTTATAGGAGAGGAAAGATTGAAAACAAAATTTGTATGTATAGGGCTAGCAAGCCTTTGCTTACTTGGCGTAAGAGTTTCAGGAATTGCGGCAGATGAAACAAGTGGAAGCACAGTTTCAGAAAAATCTAGTCTATCAACAGGAACTTCATCAACTAGTAGCAATGAACAGAGAAACAGTGTCTCTGCCCACTGGGATGGAGATTATTATGTAAAGGCTGATGGTTCTAAAGCTCAAAGTGAATGGATTTTTGATAATAACTACAAAGCTTGGTTTTATCTCAAATCAGACGGTCGTTATGCTCAAAATGAGTGGCAGGGCAATTACTACCTGAAATCAGGTGGCTATATGGCTCAAAACGAGTGGCTTTATGATAATAATTACAAGAGTTGGTTTTATCTCAAGTCAGATGGGGCTTATGCTCATCAGCTATCGTAGTTTATTACAGACGCGTTTAAAACACCCAGATATTTTAAAACATGTAAACTGGGTAGCGGCCTATAACAATGCTTTAGAATGGGAAAACCCTCATTATTCAGGAGAAAAAGGTTGGCAATATACCTCTTCTGAATACATGAAAGGAATCCAAGGGCGCGTAGATGTCAGCGTTTGGTATTAAGCTCTGATTAGAAAGAGGGATGTGATAGTAGCACCCTCTTTTTCTTTGTTTTATGATAGTTTATCCTCGAGTAAATTCAAGAACTTGCTCGGAAATGAATCTTATACTCAATGAAAATCCATCAGCAAACTAGGAAACTANNTGAGGTTGTAGATAAGACTGATGAAGTCAGTAACTATATCTACGGCAAGGAGACGTTGACGTGGTTTGAAGAGATTTTCGAAGAGTATTATATAGTAGATTGAATATAGACCAGAACATTGCGGTTGCTAAAACATTTTTAGAAATTCATTTGTCTTTCCTAATCGACTTGGTTCCATCTTATTTCAATCTATTATAGTCTTGGGGAATTTCTTCAAACCACATCAGCGTGGTCAGTTCTACCTGCGACCTCAAAACTTATGCTTTGGCCAAACTGGGTTTAGTTTCCTAGTTTGCTGATGGATTTCCATTGACTATAAGCATCCAGACCTCTTTTTCGTCTTCTAAAGAATTCTTAAATTATCAGTCTATTGCAACTTTTCTCATGTGAGTCATTTGTCTTGCTATTGGTTTTCATTAGTAGTATACTAAGGTAGTAATCATTAAGAAGTGGTTACATAAAAATAATGAATGAGGTAAAATAAAATGGTAGAATTGAAAAAAGAAGCAGCAAAAGATGTCGCAACATTAACAAAAGCAGCGCCAGTAGCATTGGCAAAAACAAAGGAAGTTTTGAATCAAGCTGTTGCTGATTTGTACGTAGCCCACGTTGCTTTGCACCAAGTACACTGGTATATGCGTGGATGCGGTTTTATGGTATGGCATCCAAAAATGGATGAGTACATGGATGCTCTTGATGGTCATTTAGATGAAATCAGCGAACGATTGATTACACTCGGTGGAAGCCCATTCTCTACATTGACAGAGTTCCTTCAAAACAGTGAAATCGAAGAAGAAGCTGGTGAATACCGTAATGTTGAAGAAAGCTTGGAACGTGTTCTAGATATTTATCGCTACCTCATCACTCTTTTCCAAAAAGCGTTGGATGTGACTGACGAAGAAGGCGATGATGTTACAAACGATATTTTTGTTGGTGCTAAGGCTGAACTTGAGAAAACAGTTTGGATGCTTGCCGCAGAACTTGGACAAGCACCTGGTTTGTAAGAAACAAGGCAACATAGATAAATCTGTAGGAAATTTCTTACAGATTTTTTTCTATTTTGTAAGCTATTCCAAACCAGTCTTTTTTTTAGTTTTTTGATAAAATAGTACTATCAGTGAAAAGGATGGAAGCATGACTAAGAAAATCGTAGCTATTTGGGCCCAGGATGAAGAGGGTGTGATTGGTAAGGACAATCGTCTGCCTTGGCATTTGCCAGCAGAATTGCAACACTTCAAAGAAACAACTCTGAATCATGCTATCTTGATGGGGCGCGTGACCTTTGATGGGATGGGGCGTCGCTTGCTTCCAAAACGGGAGACCTTGATTTTGACGCGTAATTCTGAAGAAAAGATAGACGGGGTTGCTACTTTTCACGATGTCCAGTCTGTCTTGGACTGGTATCAGGTTCAAGAAAAGAATCTCTACATTCTCGGTGGGAAGCAGATTTTTCAGGCTTTTGAGTCCTATTTGGATGAAGTGATTGTCACTCACATTCATGCTCGGGTGGAGGGGGATACCTATTTTCCTGAGGAGTTTGACTTATCTCTTTTTGAGACAGTTTCAAGCAAATTTTACGCCAAAGATGAGAAAAATCCTTATGATTTTACCATCCAATACCGCAAGAGAAAGGAAGTCTAATGGAACGGAGTTTATTTGGTTTATTCACGGCTTTTCTGTGTTTCATCTGCCTTCTGGCAGGAGCACAGGCTTTTCGTAAAAAGCGTTACGGGCTTTCTATCCTGCTCTGGTTAAATGCCTTTACCAATCTGGTCAATAGTATTCATGCTTTTTACATGACCTTGTTTTAGATAGAATGACAGTATAGAATGGAAGGAAATCATGTCTACAAATAGAAAAAATGATATGATGGTTTATTGCTCATTTTGTGGCAAAAACCAAGAAGAAGTACAAAAAATAATCGCTGGCAACAATGCTTTTATTTGTAATGAATGCGTGGAGTTGGCTCAGGAAATCATTCGAGAAGAATTGGTTGAGGAAGTCTTGGCAGACTTGTCTGAGGTGCCAAAACCAATTGAACTCCTCCATATCTTGAACCACTATGTTATCGGTCAAGATCGTGCCAAGCGTGCCTTGGCAGTGGCGGTTTATAACCACTACAAACGTATCAATTTCCACGATACGCGTGAAGAGTCAGAAGATGTGGATTTGCAGAAATCAAACATTTTGATGATTGGCCCAACTGGTTCAGGGAAAACTTTCCTTGCCCAGACCTTGGCTAAGAGCTTGAACGTGCCTTTTGCGATTGCGGATGCGACAGCTCTTACTGAGGCTGGTTATGTAGGTGAGGACGTGGAAAATATCCTCCTTAAACTCTTGCAGGCTGCTGACTTTAATATCGAGCGTGCAGAACGTGGGATTATCTACGTGGATGAAATTGACAAGATTGCCAAGAAGAGCGAGAACGTATCGATCACACGTGACGTTTCTGGTGAAGGGGTACAACAAGCTCTTCTCAAGATTATTGAGGGAACTGTTGCTAGCGTACCGCCTCAAGGTGGACGCAAGCATCCACAACAAGAGATGATTCAAGTGGATACTAAAAATATCCTCTTCATCGTGGGTGGTGCCTTTGATGGCATTGAAGAAATCGTTAAACAACGTCTTGGAGAAAAAGTCATCGGATTTGGTCAAAACAACAAGGCGATTGACGAAAACAGCTCTTACATGCAAGAAATCATCGCAGAAGATATTCAAAAATTCGGTATTATTCCAGAGTTGATTGGACGTTTGCCTGTTTTTGCAGCTCTTGAGCAATTGACTGTTGATGACCTGGTTCGCATCTTGAAAGAGCCAAGAAATGCCTTGGTCAAACAATACCAAACCTTGCTATCTTATGATGATGTCGAGTTGGAATTTGATGACGAAGCCCTTCAAGAGATTGCTAATAAAGCCATCGAACGCAAGACAGGGGCGCGAGGACTTCGCTCCATTATCGAAGAAACCATGCTGGACGTTATGTTTGAAGTACCTAGTCAGGAAAATGTGAAATTGGTCCGTATCACAAAAGAAGCTGTCGATGGAACGGATAAACCAATCCTAGAAACAGCCTAGAGGTGACTATGGAAATCAATACACACAATGCTGAAATCTTGCTCAGTGCGGCGAATAAATCCCACTATCCGCAGGATGAACTGCCAGAGATCGCTCTTGCAGGGCGTTCAAATGTTGGCAAGTCTAGTTTTATCAACACCATGCTGAACCGTAAGAATTTGGCTCGTACGTCAGGGAAACCTGGGAAAACTCAGTTGCTCAACTTCTTTAACATTGACGACAAGATGCGCTTTGTGGATGTGCCTGGCTATGGCTATGCCCGCGTTTCCAAAAAGGAACGTGAAAAGTGGGGGCGCATGATTGAAGAGTATCTAACGACTCGGGAAAATCTCCGTGCGGTTGTCAGTCTAGTTGACCTCCGTCATGACCCGTCAGCAGATGATGTGCAGATGTACGAATTTCTCAAGTATTATGAGATTCCGGTCATCATCGTTGCGACTAAGGCGGACAAGGTTCCTCGTGGTAAATGGAACAAGCACGAATCAGCAATCAAAAAGAAATTAAACTTTGACCCAAGTGACGACTTTATCCTCTTTTCATCTGTCAGCAAGGCAGGAATGGATGAGGCTTGGGATGCAATCTTAGAAAAATTGTGAGGAAAAGAAAATGGCAAAAACAATACATACAGACAAGGCTCCAAAGGCTATCGGACCCTATGTTCAAGGAAAAATCGTTGGCAACCTTTTGTTTGCTAGTGGTCAAGTTCCTCTCTCTCCTGAAACTGGAGAAATCGTTGGAGAAACGATTCAAGAACAGACAGAACAAGTCTTGAAAAACATCGGTGCTATTTTGGCAGAAGCAGGAACTGACTTTGACCATGTTGTCAAAACAACTTGCTTTTTGAGCGATATGAACGACTTTGTTCCTTTTAACGAGGTTTACCAAACGGCCTTTAAAGAGGAATTCCCAGCTCGTTCAGCAGTAGAGGTAGCTCGTCTTCCTCGTGATGTAAAAGTCGAAATCGAAGTCATCGCAGAGATTGGATAAGCTAGTTGAAGTTTGGTGTTGCCAAACTTCTTTTGATATAAGGAGAAAAAGATGACAAAGAAACAACTTCACTTGGTGATTGTGACAGGAATGAGTGGTGCAGGCAAAACTGTAGCCATTCAGTCCTTTGAGGATTTGGGTTATTTTACTATTGATAATATGCCGCCAGCTCTCTTGCCTAAGTTTTTGCAGTTGGTGGAAACAAAGGAAGACGATCCTAAGTTGGCCTTGGTAGTGGATATGCGTAGCCGTTCTTTCTTCTCGGAGATTCAAACTGTTTTGGATGAGTTGGAAAACAAGGAAGAACTGGACTTTAAAATTCTCTTTTTGGATGCAGCTGATAAGGAATTGGTCGCGCGTTACAAGGAAACCAGACGGAGTCACCCACTAGCTGCAGATGGTCGGATTTTGGATGGAATCAAGCTGGAACGTGAGCTCTTGGCGCCTTTGAAAAATATGAGCCAAAATGTGGTGGATACAACTGAACTCACTCCTCGTGAGCTACGTAAAACCATTGCAGAGCAGTTTTCAGATCAAGAACAAGCCCAGTCTTTCCGTATCGAAGTCATGTCTTTCGGCTTTAAATATGGAATCCCAATTGATGCAGACTTGGTTTTTGATGTGCGCTTTTTGCCAAATCCCTACTACCTTCCAGAGCTGAGAAACCAAACGGGTGTGGATGAACCTGTTTATGACTATGTCATGAATCATCCTGAGTCAGAAGATTTTTATCAGCATTTATTGGCCTTGATTGAGCCGATTTTGCCAAGTTACCAAAAGGAAGGGAAGTCTGTTTTGACCATTGCCATGGGTTGTACAGGTGGACAACACCGTAGTGTGGCCTTTGCTAAACGCTTGGCGCAGGACTTATCCAAGAATTGGCCTGTTAATGAAGGGCATCGCGACAAAGACCGGAGAAAGGAAACGGTAAACCGTTCATGAGAAAACCAAAGATAACGGTGATTGGTGGAGGTACTGGGATCCCCGTCATTCTTAAAAGTCTGCGTGAAAAAGATGTGGAAATCGCTGCTATCGTAACGGTGGCGGATGATGGTGGTTCATCAGGTGAACTCCGAAAAAATATGCAGCAATTGACACCGCCAGGTGATCTTCGTAATGTCCTTGTGGCCATGTCGGATATGCCTAAGTTTTATGAGAAAGTCTTTCAGTATCGCTTTTCCGAGGATGCCGGAGCCTTTGCTGGCCATCCATTGGGCAATCTCATTATTGCAGGTCTGTCAGAAATGCAGGGTTCGACCTATAATGCCATGCAGTTATTGAGCAAGTTTTTCCATACAACTGGGAAGATTTATCCTTCCAGCGACCATCCTTTGACCTTGCATGCAGTCTTTCAAGATGGGACAGAAGTGGCTGGAGAGAGTCATATCGCAGACCATCCAGGCATGATTGACCATGTCTATGTAACCAATACCTTCAACGATGATACACCTCTGGCCAGCCGTCGAGTAGTCCAGACCATTCTTGAAAGTGACATGATTGTCCTCGGACCTGGTTCTCTCTTTACCTCTATTTTGCCCAATATCGTGATTAAGGAAATCGGGCAGGCGCTTTTGGAAACCAAGGCAGAAATCGCCTATGTCTGCAATATTATGACCCAACGTGGGGAGACAGAACACTTTACAGATAGTGATCACGTGGAAGTCTTGCATCGTCACCTTAGCCGACCTTTTATCGATACGGTCTTGGTGAATATCGAAAAAGTGCCTCAAGAATACATGAATTCCAATCGCTTTGATGAATACTTGGTCCAGGTGGAACATGATTTTGCTGGTCTTTGTAAGCAAGTTCCGCGCGTGATTTCATCCAACTTCCTTCGTCTGGAAAATGGCGGTGCCTTCCACGATGGAGATTTGATTGTGGATGAGTTGATGCGGATTATACAGGTGAGAAAATGAGTTTCACAGTAGCAGTAAAAGAAGAAATCCTAGGTCAACACCATCTGAGCCGGTATGAATTATCTGCCATTATCAAAATGTCTGGTAGCATCGGTCTCTCGACTTCGGGCTTGACTTTGTCAGTTGTGACAGAAAATGCCAAACTGGCCCGTCACCTCTATGAGTCCTTTCTCCATTTCTATGAAATCAAATCGGAAATTCGTCACCACCAACGGAGCAATCTTCGCAAGAATCGGGTCTATACCGTTTTTACAGATGAAAAGGTGCAGGATTTGTTAAGTGATTTGCACTTGGCAGACTCTTTCTTTGACCTGGAAACAGGTATTGATGAGGCGATTTTATCGGATGAGGAAGCAGGTCGTGCTTATCTTTGTGGTGCTTTCTTGGCAAATGGAAGTATTCGTGACCCTGAATCAGGTAAGTACCAGTTGGAAATCAGTTCTGTTTATCTGGACCACGCGCAAGGAATTGCCTCCCTTCTCCAACAGTTTTTACTGGATGCCAAGGTGCTTGAGCGCAAGAAGGGGGCTGTGACCTATCTCCAGCGAGCAGAAGACATTATGGACTTCTTGATAGTAATCGGAGCCATGCAGGCACGGGATGATTTTGAGCGGGTTAAGATTTTGCGAGAAACCCGTAACGACCTCAATCGGGCTAATAATGCCGAGACAGCTAATATCGCTCGGACAGTTTCTGCCAGCATGAAGACCATTAACAATATCAGTAAAATAAAAGATATCATGGGCTTAGAAAATTTGCCAGTAGATTTGCAGGAAGTGGCGCAACTGAGGATTCAGCACCCAGACTACTCTATCCAACAGTTGGCAGATAGTCTCAGCACCCCTCTGACCAAAAGTGGTGTCAATCACAGACTCAGAAAAATCAATAAGATAGCCGATGAATTATAACGATATAAAGCAACCCCTTGAATTATCAATATCTTCAAGGGGTTTTGTTGTGTTGTGAAATCAAAAAGGGGCAACCAAGGGGCAGAATTAAAAAATAGTATCTAATTTATTGACCAGTTTATCCTCCATATCCTCAGTAGTATGAGAATAGATTTCCAAAGTCATCTTTGCATTTGAGTGTCCAACTCGATCCATTATTGATTTTATTGGAAGGCCAGACTCTGCTAAAAACGAAATATGAGAATGCCTAAAAATATGGCTAGATAAGTTTTTTTCTATTTTAGCCTGTTTTCCATATTTTTTTAATATCTGTATGAAGCAAGCTATTGTTGTAGGTTGATTCCATTTTTCAAAACAGAAAATATAATCATCGCTTGACAATGGCTGGAAACGTTCGCTAAGTCGTACTATTTGTCTTTGGATAGCTTCTATGACACTCTCTGATACTTTGATTGTCCGTATTGAATTTGTAGTCTTTGGTAGCGTCTTGATTTTGTTTACTGAATCAAAATTACCTGTGATCTCAATTTTGTTGTTTTCAAAGTCTATATTCTTCAGTTGTAAGGCAGTTAATTCACCATATCTCATACCAGTTAATGCCAGCACAAGAACCATATCAGCGTACTTTTGGTGATATTCTCGACGATTAAGGACATCGATAAGCGCTTTTATTTCTTGCATGGTGAGAAAGTTGTTACGCTTTTTTTCCAGTTCTTCTAAAGTCTTTGGTTTTTGAGGAATCGTAGTATAATCGACCTCGTTGTTTTCAATGTAAGAGTATTGAACAGCGTAATTAAAGATACCTCTGAGCCTATGCCGTACTTTTTTAGCTGTAATATATCCGTTGCTTTCAATAATTTTTTCAATAGCCTCTTGAAGAAAACGCCTGTCAAGATTAGCAAGTATGGTATCGGATGGTATGATTTCCTTCATCTTCTTATCAACTGATTTACAATTATGTTTTGTTGATTCCTTTACTGTTTGCGCCCATGATTTATAGAAAAGGTTATAGATTTCTTCAAATGTAATGCTTTCTACTTGTTTTGTGCTGAGTTTTTTATTTATCTTTTCCTGCAGTAAGATAGCAGCTTGATTTCTTGCCTGGGGAGTTTTCTTCTCCATCGTGACTGAAACTTTTTTTAATTTCTCAGTATATGGATCTTTATATCGCTCAAAAAATTTGTATTTTCCGTTGGGAAGTTCTTCCATCCACATTGTATTTACCTCACTTTTTTGATAAAATGGGTATAGTAAAGAGGGCTTTTAATGCCTTTTACTATACTGGATATCCTCACACTCAGAGTCGCCAAACTTTGCGAGTGTGGGGATTTTTTTGAGTTGTTTCCAAAATGGAAACAGTTGGCAGCTCGTCAGATAATAAAATAAGGTGTACCTCTTAGAAGTACACCAGACGATTTTATCCTTGACGAACAAGGCTTTTTTACATTCTTAGTGTATTTCTTTTTTTAATTTCTGTCAAACGTCAACTTATTTTAACGACTTATGTTTACTAGAATATGAAAAGAAAAGTAGTCGTATCAAATACGGCTACCATCACGTTATGGATCTAAAATCCAAACCTAAACTTTATGGAGCTAAACTCCTGATAGCTGTATTGTAATATAATTTTCAAAAAATATCAATTTTGCACAATAGACCTATGGGATGAGGTTGCTATTGGCGAATATGGGGGTGTTTTTGTTTATTTCAAGTATTTATAACTCAAAAAGGGAAGTAACAATT
>NZ_VMML01000079.1:0-4313 GCF_013277175.1 Streptococcus sp. 3167
TTTCATCTACTCTGTTATTAAAGGGCATTCTATTGATGGATGGAAGTTGATTAGTGATACTTGGTATTATTATAAGAATAGTAATAAACAAACAGGTTGGCAAAGTATAAATGGCAAATGGTATTATCTTGAAACCTCTGGTTCAATGTCCACAGGTTGGAAATATGTACGAGGAAGATGGTATTATTTAGATAAGACCAATGGTGATATGAAGACTGGTTGGTATAAAGATGGTTCAACATGGTACTATTTAGATCCTACTAATGGAGATATGAAAACAGGTTGGATAAAAGTATCAGGTGAATGGTATTATCTCAATTCAAGTGGTGCTATGGTTACAGGTAGCCAAACTATTGATGGTAAAGTTTATAACTTTGCTTCATCTGGTGAGTGGATTTAATATTGGAGGGTATATACATGAAACTTTTGAAAAAAATGATGCAAGTTGGATTAGCAGCAATATTCTTTGGTTTTCTAGCTACAAATGTAGTATTTGCAGATGATTCTGAAGGATGGCATTTTGTCCAAGAAAACGGAAGAACCTACTACAAGAAGGGGGACCTCAAAGAAACGGACTGGCGAGTGATTGATGGTAAGTACTATTATTTTGATTCTTTATCTGGAGAGATGGTTGTCGGCTGGCAATATATACCTGCTCCATACGAAGGGGTTACGATTGGTTCTTCTCTAAGGAAAGATATTGCTTTTAGACCAGATTGGTTTTACTTTGGTCAAGATGGGGTACTACAAGAATTTGTTGGCAAGCAAGTGTTAGAAGCAAAAACTGCTACAAATACCAACAAACATCATGGGGAACAATATGATAGCCCAGCAGAGAAACGAGTCTATTATTTTGAAGATCAGCGTAGTTATCATACTTTAAAAACTGGTTGGGTTTATGATAATGGGGACTGGTATTATTTGCAGAAGGATGGTGGCTTTGATTCTCGCATCAACAGATTGCCTGTTGGGGAGATAGCACGTGGTTGGATCAAGGATTATCCTCTAACCTATGATGAAGAGAAGCTTAAAGCGGCTCCATGGTACTACCTAGATCCAGCAACTGGCATCATGCAAATAGGATGGCAATATCTAGGTAATAACTGGTACTACCTTCGTTCATCAGGAGCTATGGCAACTGGTTGGTATCAGGAAGGCTCAACTTGGTACTATTTAGATGCTGAAAATGGTGATATGAAAACGGGCTGGCAATACCTTGGTAACAAGTGGTACTATCTCCGTTCATCGGGAGCTATGACAACTGGTTGGTATCAAGATGGTTCAACTTGGTACTACCTAAATGCAGGTAATGGAGATATGAAGACAGGTTGGTTCCAGGTTAATGGCAAATGGTACTATGCTTATAGCTCAGGTGCTTTGGCAGTGAATACGACCGTAGATGGCTATTCTGTCAATTATAATGGCGAATGGGTTCGGTAATGACAGGGAGCTTATAATTATATTAGAACACTCGCTTAATCAAAGAAGTGACTTTGTTGTACTTGACCTGACGATTGGGGAGATTAAAAGCATGTGAAATCTACACATGCTTTTTCGTTAGTTATGAGTGTTGAACTTGACTAACCATTGACAAAAGATAAGAGCAATCAAAATAAGATACAAAAATATCAATGCTAACTGCACCGAAACGCTCGATGCTATGGATAGGGCTAATAGGGAGAGCAGGGACGGGGCGAGAATGTCCACTGTGCTCAGAGCAGAGCCCACCGTCCCCATCTTGTCACTGGGGATATAGGCAAAGACAGCTGCTTGTAGGCGAGGGCTGAGAATGCCGATAATCGTAGAACTGATGAAACTGGTCATGAAAATTACGATATAGGCTTGACAAAGGATACTAGTTATTAGAGCCAATAGGGAAATCTCACAGAAAACCAAGAGGTGCGTGAAACGGATATTTTTAAATAGATTACTGCTGGTCATATTGCCAAGGATAGCTCCACAAGAAATGATGATGGAGAGCAGGGCGAGGAGTTGCCCAATGCTCAGTTGTGCTAGTGTCTGTTGGATGAAGCGGAGGGCAATCAACCGAGGAGACACATCCAAGATGGCAATCATACTGGTCGTCAGAAACAGTAGTATGACGGTATCTTTTAACCTCAGGAGCACAGCCAGCGACTGTTTAAGATGTTGAAAATATTTCTTAAAACTCAGTGCTGTATGTGACATTTCAATCCTTTTTTCAACCTCATACAAGGTATGTCGAATAACATACAGGCCCCAAAAGGCAATGACAAAAGTCAGAGTGTTGATAAGGGAAATAGTTTGAATACTCATAACATTGATAAGGAATGCACCAGCTAGATTGGCGACAATGCGGACACCCCTCATCAGAGACTGCCTGAACCCCATGGCATCATGCAGGTCGTCCTTAATTACACTGATGTAGAGGGCGTTCATCATGTAGGCAGACAGGTAGCTCAAGGTGTCAGAGATAAGGTTGATGATGACAATCATAATGACTGAAACTAATGAAAAGGGCGACAAGACGAGAAATACTGTCAAAATAGCGTAGAGCAGGATTTTGATTTTGGCAATCCAGAGTGCGTGTTTGACTCTATTTTCTTGAAAATCTCCTAGAATTCCGAGAAAGAGTTGCGATAGTAGGGGAACCACCTCTGAAATGGAAATCAGTAAAATCGCTAGCGGAGCGAAATTGTACTGAGCCACATAATTGATAATGGCGAGGTAGAAAATACTGTCGCCGAATGATGAAAAACAGCTGTTTAGCAGCAACTGTCTATATATGTTGTTTGTCCAAAATAATTTCATACATTTCTCCTTATGTCTGCACATCGAATGGGAATTTATTATTTAATAGACACCAATATACCCCATGCTTCCTATTCCGAAGTCAAACAAATCTGCTTTACCACTATCTCCTTGAAACATCAGTAAACCGTGATCATCTCGTTCAGAACATGCTAAAATTACCTGTTGGATTTTTTTCATCAGTAATTTGTTTTGATTGTAGACAGTGGTTTGTAGTAAGCTAGTTATTCCGTGGCAATATCCTGTCATCATTTTTAGATGATGGTCAAAAACAAATTCTTGATATTTACTAATAATATCTTTGTTTCCGTCACAATCGTACATACAAAGATATAAGATTATTCCGGAAATTCCTTCGCACCAAGAAAGTTATAAATTTCCTAAATTTTCAGTATTAGAAGTAACTTTTTCTAATAATTTTTTTAATTCAGTATGGAATGTATGGAGATCATTATAGAACATAGAAGGTTCTAAGACTTTAGAATAGGCAAATAAAGCATATGCAATTCCACAATATCCATGAGCAAAGCTATAGTCTAAAATGCTTTCTTTGGCTGTATCTCTTTGTAGGAAATAATGATAAATTTCCCCATATACTATTGTGGATGAAAGTTTTAAGAGTATTGTCATTGGTAAAATGATAGTATTTTATTAATGATAATAGGACATCAGATTTTCCCAATGCAAAGTCTATTTCCTCTAGAGTATCATAATTCTCTATTAATTTCTTAGCGGTGACGTTTGCTAATTGTAGATAGTATTGATTTTTACTGATAGAAAATAAATGTAGGAGTAACCATAGATAGCCTGAATCACCAAATAGCAGCGAGTATTGATATTCATATGTGTGTGTCGTTCTAATTGTCACTGCTTTCTTGATGATAGAGAGTATTTTAGAATCCAGTTCTGGGGGGCAATTTATTTAGAGGAAACAGTAGTCCAGCTATTCCGTGTTGGAATGATAAATTACTTACGAAATTTCCAAATTCTGTTGAAGAAGTAATCCTTCCTTCAGAATTTACAGTTTTATCTAGTAAAAATCGTAGAACACCATTACATTCCGTTTTGTAATCATATTTATGTTCCTCTATTTTTTTAATTTTGACTAAATTATTTGTTTGACTTAAATTTAGTAGGTATTGTAACCAAAATAGTTGCTCATCTGTGAGCTGACCTTGAGTATGTGATAGTTCTAGTAATTGAATAGGATCCTTTAGTTAGATTCGATCAATCCATAACATAACAACATTTTTAGGACAACTTGTCAAATATTAGTATATATTTTTACATCTTGAATTGTCAAATTAAGTGCATAACTTTCCCGTTCAATATGTACTGACCCCCAAAAGTTAGACAATTAATTTATCCAAAGGATTTAGTTCTGTACTGCACAGGACTAAGTCCTTTTAGTTTTACCTTAATTCGTTTATTGTTGTAGTAATCAATATAGTCTACAATAGCTTGTTCCAATTGCTTAAGCGACTGAAACGACTTCTCATAACCGTAAAACATTTCCGATTTCA
>NZ_VMML01000008.1:0-50237 GCF_013277175.1 Streptococcus sp. 3167
ATTTTGGAGGGAAGTAACATTCACGTCTTGCCTTCCCTGCCCTACTCGGCGCAGGATTTCTATACCAGTATAGACGTCTTGGCGGAGTTGGATAATGGCACTCAAGTAATCATTGAAATCCAAGTCCATCATCAGAATTTTTTCATCAATCGTTTATGGGCTTACCTGTGCAGTCAGGTCAATCAAAATCTTGAAAAAATTCGCCAGCAAGAAGGCAATACTCACCAGAGCTACAAACACATCGCACCAGTATACGCTATTGCAATTGTGGATAGTAATTATTTTCAAGATGATTTGGCTTTCCACAGTTTTAGCATGCGAGAGGACACGACAGGTGAGGTCTTAACCATCACAAATAACGGTCAGGAAAACCATCTGGTTAAGATGGCTTTCTTGGAACTAAAAAAATACAGAGAAACCAGCAAAGACAAGGTTCGTAAACCATGGTTAGAGTTTTTCGGGAATAAACCCTTTACCCAGCAGCCCGAGCGAGCCATCAGCCAAGCAGATCAACTGCTGGACTACAAGAGCTGGTCCGAGGAGGATAGGAAAATGTTTAGTGAACAACGCAGGCGAGAAGAACAAGCCTTATTAGCACAGGACTATGCTTTGGAGCAAGCTGAGGAAAAAGGTTTAGAGAGAGGTCTTGAACGTGGTCGCGCAGAGGGGATTGAACAAGGCATCGAAAAAGGTTTAGAACAAGGACTTGAACGTGGGAAAGTTGAAGGAAGTTTGTCTATGCTACTAAATCTAGTTCGTCAAGGTCTTCTGACTTCCGAGATTGCCAGTAAGCAGTTGGGAATGACTGTCGCTGAGTTTGAAGTATTATTGAAAGACCATCATAAATAAGAATGTTGAATCTCAAATTCAAGTTAGGCAGAGAGAAGAAATTTTCAGAGAGATTTGCGATCCAACTATTTTTTAGGACAATCATTGCTTCACCTCTCGATGAAGGCAACTTTTTTAGAAGTCGTTTTTTTAGGTAAGAGGATTGACTTTAGGAAATCATCTACGAGTCAGTTTTTTTAAGTCCTCATATAGAGACTCTAGGCATAAAATCTTAAAAATCACAAACACGCATAGTATCAGGTAATTAAAAAAACTTGATATTATGCGTTTTATAGTGCATTGAATCTATATTAGGACACAACAATTCTTAAATCATTGTTAGAAATTGGTTTGAATTTTCCAATCAATTTGTTCGATTTTTACATCATTGCATTATATCATGTGACTATTAACCTTGTTTTCTCCTAAAATTGACTTTCTTGTTTTCTTATCTTGTCCACTCGAAACAAGTATTGTAAGAATTTGATTATTTTTGAAAGTACTTTTAATATATTTGATATAGTTAAAAAAGATTTGAAACTAAATTCCAAATTAGAAAAAGACTTGAAATACTAAAAAAAAAAAGTATACTCTAATTGGAAACGGTAACAAAACTAATTTAGAGAATGAAATATAGAGTATTTCTCTCTTAAAAGTTTTTGGTGAAACGAGATGTAGAAAGGAGATTTAGCCAAAGAGTCTATTAGTGCTAGAATAATAGATTAGAATTATTTTAGAAAAACGAAGTGAGCAGCTTATAAATTCAAGTCCCCAAATAGATTCATACTAGTATCTTTTGCAAAAAATAAAGGGCGGACTTCCTTCATGAATATCAATTTCATCTATAAGGAAGGTAGCTCATTGAACTAACTTATTTATTCTGTTTGTCGCTAGAAAAATCAGACCTCCTTGTGAAGATTGAGGAGATACTGAATGAAAATCAAAGAAGAAACTAGCAAGCTAGCAGTAGATTGCCCAAAACACCGCTTTGAGGTTGTAGATAAGACTGACCTATATAATCCAAGGTGAAGCGACTGTGGTTTGAAGAGATTTTCAAAGAGTATAGGTTAGAGAGTGTAGTGTTTTTATGTCCTTCTAGTAGAAAATGCTAGACAGAAGAATGGGGAACTTGGATAGGAAAAATAGATTGAGAAAGGAGGTTAGAAGAGATGATTATTACAAAAATTAGCCGTTTAGGAACTTATGTGGGAGTAAATCCACATTTTGCAACATTAATAGATTTTCTAGAAAAAACAGGACTAGAAAATTTAACAGAAGGTTCGATTGCTATCGATGGTGATCGATTGTTTGGGAATTGCTTTACTTATCTAGCAGATGGTCAAGCAGGGGCTTTCTTTGAAACACACCAAAAATATTTGGATATTCATTTAGTTTTGGAAAACGAAGAAGCCATGGCTGTTACGTCGCCGAAAAATGTAAGCGTTACCCAAGAGTATGATGAAGAGAAGGATATTGAATTATACACAGGGAAAGTGGAACAGTTGGTTCATTTGAGAGCTGGCGAATGCCTCATCACTTTTCCAGAAGATTTACATCAACCCAAGGTTCGTATAAATGATGAACCTGTGAAAAAAATTGTCTTTAAAGTTGCGATTTCTTAATGTAGAAAGGGAAGAACGATGAAAAAAATGAGAAAGTTTTTATGTCTAGCTGGAGTTGCGCTAGCAGCCGTTGCCTTGGTAGCTTGTTCAGGAAAGAAAGTACAACTAGTACTGAACCACCGACAGAATTATCTGGTGAGATTACAATGTGGCACTCCTTTACTCAAGGACCACGTTTAGAAAGTATTCAAAAATCAGCAGATGCTTTCATGCAAAAGCATCCAAAAACGAAAATCAAGATTGAAACATTCTCTTGGAATGACTTCTATACTAAATGGACTACAGGTTTAGCAAATGGAAATGTGCCAGATATTAGTACAGCTCTTCCTAACCAAGTAATGGAAATGGTCAACTCAGATGCTTTGGTTCCGCTAAATGATTCTATCAAGCGTATTGGACAAGATAAATTTAACGAAACTGCCTTAAATGAAGCAAAAATCGGAGATGATTACTACTCTGTTCCTCTTTATTCACATGCACAAGTCATGTGGGTTAGAACAGATTTGTTAAAAGAACATAATATTGAGGTTCCTAAAACTTGGGATCAACTCTATGAAGCTTCTAAAAAATTGAAAGAAGCTGGAGTTTATGGCTTGTCTGTTCCGTTTGGAACAAATGACTTAATGGCAACACGTTTCTTGAACTTCTACGTACGTAGTGGTGGAGGAAGCCTCTTAACAAAAGATCTTAAAGCAGACTTGACAAGCCAACTTGCTCAAGATGGTATTAAATACTGGGTTAAATTGTATAAAGAAATCTCACCTCAAGATTCTTTGAACTTTAATGTCCTTCAACAAGCTACCTTGTTCTATCAAGGAAAAACAGCATTTGACTTTAACTCTGGCTTCCATATCGGAGGAATTAATGCCAACAGTCCTCAATTGATTGATTCGATTGATGCTTATCCTATTCCAAAAATCAAAGAGTCTGATAAAGACCAAGGAATTGAAACCTCAAACATTCCAATGGTTGTTTGGAAAAATTCAAAACATCTAGAAGTTGCTAAAGCATTCTTAGAAGCACTTTATAATGAAGAAGACTACGTTAAATTCCTTGATTCAACTCCAGTAGGTATGTTGCCAACTATTAAGGGGATTAGCGATTCTGCAGCCTATAAAGAAAATGAAACTCGTAAGAAGTTTAAACATGCTGAAGAAGTAATTACTGAAGCTGTTAAAAAAGGTACTGCTATTGGTTATGAAAATGGACCAAGTGTACAAGCTGGTATGTTGACTAACCAACACATTATTGAACAAATGTTCCAAGATATCATTACAAATGGAACAGATCCTATGAAAGCAGCAAAAGAAGCAGAAAAACAATTAAACGATTTATTTGAGGCTGTTCAGTAGATGTAAAAGACTAGAAAATAGGTGGGCTAGTGAGCTGAAAAGCTCTAGCCCAATCTTGTAAAAGAAGGGAGAAGGAGAATGGTTAAAGAACGTAATTTAACTAGCTGGATATTTGTTTTGCCAGCTATGATTATCGTAGGATTACTCTTTGTTTATCCGTTTTTCTCGAGTATTTTTTATAGCTTTACCAATAAGCATTTGATTATGCCTAATTATAAATTTGTTGGTTTGGCTAACTATAAAGCTGTGCTATCAGATCCCAACTTCTTTAATGCGTTCTTTAATTCAATTAAGTGGACCGTTTTCTCATTAGTTGGTCAAGTTTTAGTAGGGTTTGTATTGGCTTTAGCTCTTCACAGAGTACGCCACTTCAAGAAATTATATAGGACCTTATTGATTGTTCCTTGGGCATTTCCTACCATCGTTATTGCCTTCTCTTGGCAGTGGATTCTAAACGGGGTTTATGGCTACTTACCTAATCTAATCGTAAAATTAGGTTTAATGGAACATACACCTGCATTTTTGACAGATAGTACATGGGCATTCCTATGTTTGGTGTTTATCAACATTTGGTTTGGAGCACCAATGATTATGGTTAATGTGCTTTCAGCTTTGCAAACAGTACCAGAAGAACAATTTGAGGCTGCTAAGATAGATGGTGCTTCAAGTTGGCAGGTGTTCAAGTTTATCGTCTTTCCACATATTAAAGTGGTTGTAGGACTTCTAGTTGTTTTGAGAACTGTATGGATCTTTAATAACTTTGACATTATCTACCTCATTACTGGTGGTGGACCAGCCAATGCTACAACGACGCTTCCAATTTTTGCTTACAACCTGGGCTGGGGAACTAAATTGTTGGGTCGTGCTTCAGCAGTTACAGTATTGCTCTTTATCTTCTTGGTGGCGATTTGCTTTATCTACTTTGCTATCATCAGTAAGTGGGAAAAGGAGGGTAGAAAATAATGAAGAAGAAATCCAGTATTTATTTAGATATTCTCTCACATGTACTTTTAGTTGGTGCGACCATCGTTGCAGTTTTCCCATTGGTATGGATTATCATATCTTCTGTCAAAGGGAAAGGGGAATTAACTCAGTATCCAACACGATTTTGGCCTGAACAGTTTACATTAGATTATTTCACTCATGTTATCAACGATTTGCACTTCATTGATAACATTCGAAACAGTTTAATCATTGCCTTGGCTACAACCCTTATTGCGATTATTATTTCTGCTATGGCAGCCTATGGTATTGTTCGATTCTTCCCTAAATTGGGAGCAATCATGTCGAGACTACTCGTCATTACCTACATTTTCCCACCAATTTTGTTAGCAATTCCCTATTCAATTGCCATTGCTAAAGTTGGGTTAACAAATAGTTTATTTGGCTTGATGATGGTTTATCTATCTTTTAGTGTTCCATATGCAGTTTGGCTCTTAGTTGGATTTTTCCAAACAGTTCCAATTGGAATTGAAGAAGCGGCTAGAATTGATGGTGCAAATAAATTTGTTACGTTTTATAAAGTTGTGCTACCGATTGTAGCACCAGGTATTGTAGCAACAGCTATTTATACATTTATCAATGCTTGGAATGAATTCCTGTATGCCTTGATTTTGATTAACAATACAGGAAAGATGACAGTAGCAGTAGCCCTTCGTTCACTTAATGGTTCAGAAATACTAGACTGGGGAGATATGATGGCAGCGTCTGTTATTGTAGTTCTTCCATCAATCATTTTCTTCTCTGTCATCCAAAATAAGATTGCAAGTGGATTGTCAGAAGGATCTGTGAAGTAATACTCAATGAAAATCAAAGAGCAAACTAGCCGCAGGCTGCTCAAAGTACAGCTTTGAGGTTGCAAATAAAACTGACGAAGTCAGCTCAGAACACGTTTTTGAGGTTGTAGATGAAGCTGACGAAGTCAGTAACCATACGCACAGTAAGGCGACGTTGACTCGGTTTGAAGAGATTTTTGAAGAGTATAAGTTAAAATTAGAAAGTTTATTCAATAATAAAGGAGAAAAAACATGGTTAAATACGGTGTTGTTGGAACAGGGGATTTTGGAGCTGAATTGGCTCGTTATATGCAAAAGAATGATGGAGCAGAGATTACTCTTCTCTATGATCCAGATAATGCAGAAGTAATTGCAGAAGAATTGGGAGCAAAAGTAGCAAGTTCCCTAGATGAGTTGGTTTCTAGCGATGAAGTAGATTGTGTTATCGTCGCAACTCCAAATAATCTTCATAAAGAACCAGTTATCAAGGCCGCACAACATGGTAAAAATGTTTTCTGTGAAAAACCAATTGCGCTTTCTTATCAAGATTGTCGCGAGATGGTAGATGCATGTAAAGAAAACAATGTGACCTTTATGGCAGGACATATTATGAACTTCTTCAATGGTGTCCATCATGCAAAAGAACTCATTAATCAAGGAGTTATCGGAGACGTTCTATATTGTCACACAGCTCGTAATGGTTGGGAAGAACAACAACCGTCAGTATCATGGAAAAAAATTCGTGAAAAATCAGGTGGTCACTTGTATCACCACATCCATGAGTTGGATTGCGTTCAATTCCTTATGGGGAGCATGCCTGAAACTGTAACCATGACAGGTGGAAATGTGGCCCATGAAGGTGAACATTTCGGTGATGAAGATGATATGATTTTTGTCAATATGGAATTTTCTAGTAAGCGTTTTGCCTTGTTAGAATGGGGTTCAGCTTATCGTTGGGGTGAACATTATGTCTTAATCCAAGGAACCAAAGGTGCCATTCGCTTAGACTTATTCAACTGTAAAGGAACTCTTAAGCTAGATGGACAAGAAAGTTATTTCTTGATTCACGAATCGCAAGAAGAAGATGATGATCGGACTCGTATCTATCATAGTACAGAGATGGATGGAGCAATTGCTTATGGTAAACCAGGTAAACGTACTCCATTATGGCTATCATCTGTCATTGATAAAGAAATGCGCTATCTGCATGAGATTATGCAAGGAGCTCCAGTATCAGAAGAATTTGCAAAACTTTTGACAGGTGAAGCTGCCCTAGAAGCAATTGCTACTGCAGATGCTTGTACCCAGTCTATGTTTGAAGATCGCAAAGTAAAATTGTCAGAAATTGTAAACTAAATTTTGGTATTCTCCTATTATAGGTCGACTTGCTCCTCTGAAAGTACTTTTAGAGGAGCTGTTTGACTTGGCTAGTTTTTGAAACTGAAATCTATTATACTACAAACTCTTGAAAGCGTTTTAATTTTAAGGTATAATAATCTCATAGAAATAAAGAAAAAAGAAAGGGAGGAAAGAGGATGCCACAGATTAGTAAAGAAGCCTTGATTGAACAAATCAAAGATGGAATCATCGTTTCTTGTCAGGCTCTTCCTCATGAACCGCTTTATACAGAAGCGGGAGGGGTGATTCCCTTGCTGGTCAAAGCGGCTGAGCAAGGTGGAGCAGTCGGTATCCGAGCCAATAGTGTTCGCGATATCAAGGAAATTAAGGAAGTCACCAAACTTCCGATTATTGGGATAATCAAACGAGATTATCCGCCACAAGAACCCTTCATCACGGCTACTATGAAAGAAGTTGATGAATTGGCAGAACTGGACATCGAGGTGATTGCTCTGGATTGTACCAAGCGTGAACGCTACGATGGTTTGGAAATTCAAGAGTTCATTCGTCAGGTCAAGGAGAAATATCCTAACCAGCTCTTGATGGCGGACACCAGTACTTTTGAAGAAGGATTGGCAGCGGTCGAAGCAGGAATTGACTTTGTCGGAACAACCTTATCAGGCTACACATCCTACAGTCCAAAAGTGGATGGTCCAGATTTTGAACTCATCAAAAAACTCTGTGATGCCGGTGTAGATGTCATTGCAGAAGGAAAAATTCATACACCAGAACAAGCCAAACAAATCCTTGAATACGGAGTGCGAGGCATCGTTGTTGGTGGCGCTATTACTAGACCAAAAGAGATTACAGAACGCTTCGTTGCTGGTCTTAAATAAGATGTGAGGGGGGAGTTTTATATTTAAAGTTTTACAAAAAGTTGGAAAAGCTTTTATGTTACCTATAGCTATACTTCCTGCAGCAGGTCTACTTTTGGGGATTGGTGGTGCACTTTCAAACCCAACCACGATAGCAACTTATCCAATACTAGACAATAGTATTTTTCAATCGATATTCCAAGTAATGAGCTCTGCAGGAGAGGTTGTATTCAGTAACTTGTCACTACTTCTCTGTGTGGGATTATGTATTGGCTTAGCGAAACGAGATAAAGGAACCGCTGCGTTAGCAGGAGTAACTGGTTACTTAGTTATGACTGCAACGATCAAAGCTCTGGTAAAACTTTTTATGGCAGAAGGATCTGCAATTGATACTGGAGTTATTGGAGCATTAGTTGTCGGAATAGTTGCCGTATATTTGCACAACCGATATAGCAATATTCAATTACCTTCCGCTTTAGGATTCTTTGGAGGTTCACGCTTCGTTCCTATTGTTACATCGTTCTCTTCTATCTTAATTGGCTTTGTCTTCTTTGTTATTTGGCCACCTTTCCAACAACTTCTTGTTTCTACAGGTGGATATATTTCTCAGGCAGGTCCAATTGGAACTTTTCTATATGGATTTTTAATGAGACTTTCTGGAGCAGTAGGCTTACATCATATGATTTATCCTATGTTTTGGTATACTGAACTTGGTGGTGTTGAAACTGTTGCAGGACAAACAGTGGTTGGAGCTCAAAAAATATTTTTTGCTCAATTAGCCGATCCGGCTCATTCTGGATTATTTACAGAAGGAACAAGGTTTTTTGCAGGTCGTTTCTCAACAATGATGTTCGGTTTACCGGCTGCCTGTTTAGCGATGTACCATAGTGTTCCTAAGAATCGTCGTAAAAAATACGCGGGTTTGTTTTTTGGAGTTGCTTTAACATCTTTTATTACCGGTATTACAGAACCAATTGAATTTATGTTTCTATTCGTCAGTCCGGTTCTATATGTTGTTCACGCATTCCTTGATGGTGTCAGCTTCTTTATTGCAGACATCTTAAATATTTCAATAGGAAACACATTTTCAGGAGGTGTAATCGATTTCACTTTATTTGGAATTTTGCAGGGGAACGCTAAGACGAATTGGGTTCTTCAGATTCCATTTGGACTTATTTGGAGTGTTTTGTATTATATTATTTTTAGATGGTTCATTACTCAATTCAACGTTCTAACGCCAGGAAGAGGAGAAGAAGTAGATTCTAAAGAAATTTCTGAATCCGCAGATTCAACTTCAAATACTGCGGATCATTTAAAACAGGATAGCCTACAAATTATCAGAGCGTTGGGTGGATCAAATAATATAGAAGATGTAGATGCTTGTGTGACACGTTTACGTGTAGCTGTAAAAAAAGTTAATCAAGTTGATAAAGCACTTTTAAAACAAATTGGTGCAGTTGATGTCTTAGAAGTGAAGGGTGGCATTCAAGCAATCTATGGAGCAAAAGCAATCTTATATAAAAATAGTATTAATGAAATTTTAGGTGTAGATGATTAAGTACTTACTGACTTAATAAAAAATAGAGGAGAGTGATTGATGAGTAGGAAAAAATGAAAACGTATATAAATGCAAAGAACTCATTATCCAAGTTGGATACGCTTATAAAATAGGAGAATACAAATGAAATTTAGAAAATTAGCTTGTACAGTACTTGCGGGTGCTGCGGTTCTTGGTCTTGCTGCTTGTGGCAATTCTGGCGGAAATAAAGATGCTGGTAAATCAGGTGGTGACGGTGCCAAAACAGAAATCACTTGGTGGGCATTCCCAGTATTTACCCAAGAAAAAGCTGGTGACGGTGTTGGAACTTATGAAAAATCAATCATCGAAGCGTTTGAAAAAGCAAATCCAGATGTAAAAGTGAAATTGGAAACCATCGACTTCAAGTCAGGCCCTGAAAAAATCACAACAGCCATCGAAGCAGGAACAGCTCCGGACGTACTCTTTGACGCACCAGGACGTATCATCCAATACGGTAAAAATGGTAAATTGGCTGAGTTGAACGACCTTTTCACAGATGAATTTGTTAAAGATGTCAATAACGAAAACATCATACAAGCAAGTAAAGCTGGAGACAAGGCTTACATGTATCCAATTAGTTCTGCCCCATTCTACATGGCAATGAACAAGAAAATGCTAGAAGATGCTGGAGTGGCAAACCTTGTAAAAGAAGGTTGGACAACTGATGATTTTGAAAAAGTATTGAAAGCACTCAAAGACAAGGGCTACACACCAGGTTCATTGTTCAGTTCTGGTCAAGGGGGAGACCAAGGAACACGTGCCTTTATCTCTAACCTTTATAGCGGTTCTGTAACAGATGAAAAAGTTAGCAAATATACAACTGATGATCCTAAATTCGTCAAAGGTCTTGAAAAAGCAACTGGCTGGATTAAAGACAATTTGCTCAATAATGGTTCACAATTTGACGGTGGGGCAGATATCCAAAACTTTGCCAACGGTCAAACATCTTACACAACCCTTTGGGCACCAGCTCAAAATGGTATCCAAGCTAAACTGTTAGAAGCAAGTAAGGTAGAAGTAGTAGAAGTACCATTCCCATCAGACGAAGGTAAACCAGCTCTTGAATACCTTGTAAACGGATTTGCAGTATTCAACAATAAAGACGACAAGAAAGTCGCTGCATCTAAGAAATTCATCCAGTTTATCGCAGATGACAAAGAGTGGGGACCTAAAGACGTAGTTCGTACAGGTGCTTTCCCAGTCCGTACTTCATTTGGAAAACTTTATGAAGACAAACGCATGGAAACAATCAGCGGCTGGACTCAATACTACTCACCATACTACAACACTATTGATGGATTTGCTGAAATGAGAACACTTTGGTTCCCAATGTTGCAATCTGTATCAAATGGTGACGAAAAACCAGCGGACGCTTTGAAAGCCTTCACTGAAAAAGCGAACGAAACAATCAAAAAAGCTATGAAACAATAGTCCTTAGTTATTCTATAAAAAGTAGTTTTTAAAGAAGCTAAGAGTGTATACCCCCTTTTCCCTCTACACAGATAGTGTAAGAAAAGGGGGCTTTTGTTTAAAATGTAAGAAACTGTCACGAAATTAAAATGAAGTTCTTACATAAGCGAATCATAAAAAATTTCATTTTGATTTTAAAACAGTTCAAGAAAGTCAAAAAATTATTCTATTTGAAAGAGAGGTGCCGACTGTGAAAGTCAATAAAATTCGTATGCGGGAAACAGTGATTTCCTATGCTTTCCTAGCACCAGTGTTGTTCTTCTTTATTATCTTTGTTTTAGCACCAATGATTATGGGCTTCATCACAAGTTTCTTTAACTATTCTATGACTAGTTTCCAATTTGTGGGCTTAGATAACTATGTCCGTATGTTTAAAGATCCTGTCTTTGCAAAATCTCTGATTAACACAGTTATTTTGGTTATTGGATCTGTGCCAGTTGTTGTTCTATTTTCACTCTTTGTAGCATCGCAAACCTATCACCAAAATGCTATTGCCAGATCCTTCTACCGTTTTGTCTTCTTCCTTCCTGTTGTAACAGGTAGTGTTGCCGTAACGGTTGTATGGAAATGGATCTATGATCCATTATCAGGTATCTTGAACTTTGTGCTTAAATCAAGTCATATCATTACTCAAAACATTTCATGGCTTGGTGATAAGCACTGGGCATTGATGGCGATTATGATTATTCTCTTGACCACTTCAGTTGGTCAGCCCATCATCCTTTATATCGCTGCTATGGGGAATATTGATAATTCACTGGTTGAAGCGGCGCGTGTTGATGGTGCAACTGAGTTTCAAGTTTTCTGGAAGATTAAATGGCCAAGCCTTCTTCCAACAACTCTTTATATTGCAATCATCACAACAATTAACTCCTTCCAGTGTTTCGCCTTGATTCAGCTTTTGACATCTGGTGGTCCAAACTACTCAACAAGTACCTTGATGTACTACCTGTACGAAAAAGCCTTCCAATTGACAGAATACGGCTATGCCAACACAATTGGTGTCTTCTTGGCAGTCATGATTGCTATCGTAAGCTTTGTTCAATTTAAAGTACTTGGAAACGACGTAGAATACTAAAGAAAGGAGACAGTTATGCAATCTACAGAAAAAAAACCATTAACAGCCTTTACTGTTATTTCAACAATCATTTTGCTCTTGTTGACTGTGCTGTTCATCTTTCCATTCTACTGGATTTTGACAGGGGCATTCAAGTCACAGCCTGATACCATTATGATTCCGCCACAATGGTTCCCTAAAATGCCAACCATGGAAAACTTCCAACAACTTATGGTGCAGAACCCTGCCTTGCAATGGATGTGGAACTCAGTATTTATCTCATTGGTAACCATGTTCTTAGTCTGTGCAACCTCATCTCTAGCAGGTTATGTATTGGCTAAAAAACGTTTCTATGGTCAACGCATTCTATTTGCTATCTTTATCGCTGCTATGGCGCTTCCAAAACAAGTTGTCCTTGTACCATTGGTACGTATCGTCAACTTCATGGGAATTCATGACACTCTTTGGGCAGTTATTTTGCCTTTGATTGGATGGCCATTTGGGGTCTTCCTCATGAAACAGTTCAGTGAAAATATCCCTACAGAATTGCTCGAATCAGCTAAGATTGACGGTTGTGGTGAGATTCGTACCTTCTGGAGCGTAGCCTTCCCAATTGTAAAACCAGGGTTTGCGGCTCTTGCAATCTTTACCTTCATCAATACTTGGAATGACTACTTCATGCAGTTGGTAATGTTGACTTCACGTAACAATTTGACTATTTCACTTGGGGTTGCGACCATGCAGGCTGAAATGGCAACCAACTATGGTTTGATTATGGCAGGAGCTGCCCTTGCAGCCGTGCCAATCGTAACAGTCTTCCTTGTCTTCCAAAAATCCTTCACACAGGGTATTACTATGGGAGCGGTCAAAGGATAATACTCTGCGAAAATCGAATGCAAACTAGGTCAGCGTCACCTTGCCATACTTAAGTATTGCCTGCGGTTAGCTTCCTAGTTTGTTCTTCAATTTTCATTGAGTATAAGAGAATATAGAGTTATAAGTGTCTACAAAATGTTGGGTATTTGCTTACCATAAAGATTTTGTCAGACACTTATCAACTTAAGAATGGTTTTAGTTAACTATCAGAAACGAAGGAAAGAGTATGATTTTTGACGATTTGAAAAACATCACCTTTTACAAAGGGATTCATCCTAATTTAGACAAGGCTATCGACTATCTCTACCAACACCGTAAGGATTCTTTCGAATTAGGAAAGTATGATATTGATGGAGATAAAGTCTTTCTAGTTGTTCAGGAAAATGTCCTCAATCAAGCTGAAAATGATCAATTTGAACACCATAAGAACTATGCAGACTTGCATTTGCTGGTAGAAGGACATGAATATTCGAGCTACGGTTCACGTATCAAAGACGAGGCAGTAGCATTCGACGAAGCGAGTGACATTGGCTTTGTTCATTGTCATGAACACTCCCCACTCTTATTGGGTTATCACAATTTTGCGATTTTCTTCCCAGGTGAGCCACATCAGCCAACTGGCTATGCAGGCATGGAAGAAAAGGTTCGAAAATATCTCTTTAAAATTTTGATTGATTAAAAATAGGATGAATTGTTTTTTTGTAAAGCTTTGATAATACTCTACCATGAAATTGATCTTTGTGAGGTAGAGAAATGAGAATAAAATATTTAAAAATTGGTATCTTCTTGTCAGTCTGTTTATTGCTAATGAGTAATATTTTACCTTCAATTGTGTATGCGAATGAAGTCTCGCATATCCAAACTATACAGTCAGAAATGGATCGAATAGATGCAAAATTATCTCAAAATTACTTGCTAACTGAACAAGAAATTAAGGATTTGGTGGAAGATAGCAAAGGAGTCTATCCAGACATATCAGATGAACGTAAAATTGAATTGCTAGAAATGGTATCTTCTAAGTATGCTGCAAGAGCTAGTTTCTTAGATGGAAAGGGAATTACAGTTAATGAGATGGCTTGGATAATTAAGGGCATTGTGACTGGATTGATTGGTAAATACATAAAATTAGGTACTTATGCGGCTAAGTATGGTATTAGTATGGCGCGCTCGATCTTAAGTAGGGCAGCTGCAACTGCAGCAGCAAGAGTAGGATTATTGACCAAGATTTCTGGATGGATTTTACAAATAGCTGTGAATGTAGCTGATGTATATGGTAATTTTGCCTACAATATTGCTGCAGCTTGGGATGCACATGATAAAATCCCTAACAATGGTCGTATAAACTTTTAAAATGTGAGAATGAAAGCACTTTGTATTTTTTTATTGAAAGCACTTTGTATTTTTTTATTGAATATGTTAGCTTGGACAGTGCTTGCAATGATAATCCGTGGAGGGCTAGATGGATTTAATGAGCATACTTGGAGTACTATTTTAATTGCTTCGCTGTCCGGGATATATATAGATTATATGTCCATAGATAAAAGTAGAAAAAAGTCCAAAAGAAAAAAGAAAAAATAGATTTGTTCATGGTAGGGACTTATGAAAGCTTTACTGACAAAAAAGAAAACAGTTTACAAAGAAAAATGATGGAGGAGCAAACATGGCACAAAAAGGAGTAAGCCTTATCAAGGCAGCATTTGATACAGACAACTTTCTCATGCGTTTCAGTGAGAAAGTCTTGGACATCGTGACAGCCAATCTTCTTTTTGTCGTCTCTTGTTTGCCCATCGTGACGATTGGAGTGGCTAAAATCAGCCTCTACGAGACCATGTTTGAGATTAAGAAGAGCAGACGGGTGCCTGTTTTTAAAATCTATCTAAGATCTTTCAAGCAAAATCTGAAACTAGGTCTTCAGCTGGGTTTAATGGAGTTAGGAATTGTATTTCTTACCTTTTCAGATCTCTATCTTTTCTGGGGTCAAACAGCTCTGCCCTTCCAATTGCTGAAAGCCATTTGTTTAGGTATTCTGATGTTTCTTACTATCGTGATGCTGGCTAGTTACCCTATCGCGGCACGTTATGACCTATCTTGGAAAGAAATTCTTCAAAAAGGATTGATGTTGGCTAGTTTTAACTTTCCTTGGTTCTTCCTCATGTTAGCCATTCTTGTCCTCATTGTGATGGTTCTTTATCTGTCCGCCTTCAGTCTACTCTTAGGTGGCTCAGTCTTCCTACTTTTTGGGTTTGGACTATTGGTCTTTATCCAGACTGGATTGATGGAGAAAATTTTCGCAAAATATCAATAGGAGTCTTATTTCTGAAACTACTTTCAAAGGCTTCAAACGCTATTCTATAAGCTAGAAACTAAAATCTAAGTGTCTATAAGATATTGAAAGCCTTTTCGGTAAAGTGTATACTAAAGAAGTAAAGAAAGAATCTGCTTTAGCAGAAAATAAAAATAATAGGAGAAAATCTATGTCAGATTTGAAAAAATACGAAGGTGTCATTCCAGCCTTCTACGCATGTTATGATGATCAAGGAGAAGTAAGTCCAGAGCGTACACGTGCCTTGGTTCAATACTTCATTGATAAAGGTGTTCAAGGTCTTTATGTCAATGGTTCTTCTGGTGAATGTATCTACCAAAGTGTAGAAGACCGCAAGTTGATTTTGGAAGAAGTCATGGCAGTTGCTAAAGGTAAATTAACTATTATTGCCCATGTTGCTTGCAACAATACCAAAGATAGTATGGAACTGGCTCGCCACGCTGAAAGCTTGGGAGTAGATACCATTGCAACAATTCCACCAATTTACTTCCGCTTGCCTGAATACTCAGTTGCCAAATACTGGAACGATATCAGTTCTGCAGCTCCAAACACAGACTACGTGATCTACAACATTCCTCAATTGGCAGGGGTTGCTTTGACTCCAAGTCTTTATACCGAAATGTTGAAGAATCCTCGTGTTATCGGTGTGAAGAACTCTTCTATGCCAGTTCAAGATATCCAAACCTTTGTCAGCCTTGGTGGGGAAGACCATATCGTCTTTAACGGTCCAGATGAACAGTTCCTAGGTGGTCGCCTCATGGGTGCCAAAGCTGGTATCGGTGGTACTTATGGTGCTATGCCAGAACTCTTCTTGAAACTCAACCAATTGATTGCGGATAAAGATTTAGAAACAGCGCGTGAGTTACAGTATGCTATCAACGCTATCATTGGTAAATTGACTGCTGCACATGGAAATATGTACGGTGTCATTAAAGAAGTCTTGAAGATCAATGAAGGATTGAATATTGGTTCTGTTCGTTCACCATTGACGCCAGTAACGGAAGAAGATCGTCCAGTTGTAGAAGCAGCTGCAGCCTTGATTCGTGAAACCAAGGAGCGCTTCCTCTAATCCATAAGGAGGTATTTATGACACACTACGTTGCAATTGATATAGGTGGAACCAACATCAAGTATGGTTTGGTTGATCAAGAGGGGCAACTTCTTGAATCGCATGAAATGCCAACTGAAGCGTATAAGGGTGGACCTCATATCTTACAAAAAACCAAAGATATTGTAGCCAGCTATTTAGAAAAAGGCCCAGTAGCAGGTGTTGCCATTTCTTCTGCAGGAATGGTGGATCCTGATAAGGGGGAAATTTTCTACGCTGGACCTCAGATTCCAAATTATGCAGGAACCCAGTTCAAGAAGGAAATCGAAGAAAGCTTTGCTATTCCTTGTGAGATTGAAAATGATGTCAACTGTGCAGGTCTGGCTGAGGCAGTATCTGGTTCAGGTAAGGGAGCAAGTGTCACCCTTTGCTTGACCATTGGAACAGGTATCGGTGGTTGCTTGATTATGGATGGGAAAGTCTTCCATGGTTTTAGCAATTCGGCCTGTGAAGTCGGGTATATGCATATGCAAGATGGAGCTTTTCAGGATCTCGCTTCTACCACAGCCTTGGTGGAGTATGTAGCAACATCTCATGGAGAAGATGTTGATCAGTGGAATGGCCGACGCATTTTCAAGGAAGCCACTGAAGGCAATAAACTCTGCATGGAAGGTATTGACCGCATGGTAGACTATCTAGGAAAAGGTCTGGCAAATATTTGCTACGTTGCCAATCCAGAAGTGGTTATTCTTGGTGGTGGTATCATGGGGCAAGAGGCTATCCTCAAACCTAAGATCCGCACAGCCTTGAAAGAGGCTTTGGTACCAAGTTTAGCAGAAAAAACACGATTAGAATTTGCCCATCACCAGAATACAGCAGGTATGCTTGGTGCATATTATCATTTTAAGACAAAACAATCCTAGTTTGGCTCAGCCAAACTAGGATTTTCTAATCAAATTCCCTTGACTTTCTTTATAATTGTGAGATAATAAATAAAATATATAAAGGAATTATATAAAATGACTATAGCGAATTCAAGTAAGATTGTGACCTTCCAAGCTAATAGAGAATTAGTAAATGATGCCATGGAAGTGTTAAAAGAAAAAAATCTCTCTCTTTCATCAGCACTCAGATTATTTTTAAAGAATGTTGCCGTAACAAATGAAGTAGATTTACTGAGTGAAGAGGAATTAGAGAAGGAGTATTTGTTTAGACAATTACAAGCAGAAGTTCAAGAAAGTTATGCCAAGATTGAGGCTGGAAATTACTTGACAGATGAGGATGTCGTGACACGCTATGGATTATAAAAGATATAGGATTTTGTATTCTCCTAGAGTGATTGATAGTCTGGATAAAATATATCAGTATATAGCGGAGGAAATCGGTTCTGTAGAGGCTGCGAGACGAAAAGTAGCCAATATTAGAAAAGATATTAATCGGCTAGAAATTTTCCCCCAAGCTGGATTTGATGCTGATGAAAAATTTGGTAAGAAATTAGACCCTCGCTACCAAACGCGAGGATGGACCTTGAGTAAGGATTACATTGTATTGTATACAATTGTTGAGGATACCGTCAGACTTGCTTATTTACTCCCTTCAAAAAGTGATTACATGAAATTATTCAAGACTAAGTCAAGATATGACTAATTCATAATCTTGAAGAGGTATGTTTGGTGATGAATAAAAATCCTAGTTTGGCTTAGCCAAACTAGGATTTTCTGACACGTTTTTGTCTACGATAGCCGTTGAGTTTCTTATTTTCCCAGTAGCTATTAAAGATTTTTTCCTTGCTTTCGCGATTGATTTCCAAAAAGTAGGCATAAATCAAATCGATAAAGAAGAGCATAGGAAGTTGAGCGGATATTCGTTGGATATAGGAAGGCTGGCTGTGGGTGGCTACAAGAACAGTCTCTGTGTAGGCCTGGCTATCTTTATTGGGAACACTTGAAAAGAGTACAGTCTTTGCCCCCATCTCCTTGGCATCTAATAGACTATCTAAAATAGAAGGTGTTGTACCAGAAAGTGAGAAGCCCAGTACGAGACAATTTTCCTCCATAATGCTGGTTGTCCATGCAAAGCCATCTTGATCGGTCAAGGCTTCGCAGACCACACCCAGACGCATGAACCGCAATTTCATTTCACGGGCGACGAGGCCAGAACTCCCTGTTCCGAAGAAGTAGACACGCTCAGCATCTTCGATTAGCTGGGCAATTCGTTCTAGTTGGATTTCGTCAATCAAGTCTTGTGTTTGTTCCCTCATATTGCTATAACTTCTGAGGACTCGTTTGGTCAGTGGACTGTGCTTGGAGACTTGGTTGGCTTGATTTTCTGCCTGATGTTGGTATTGGAAAATAAATTCTCGGTAGCCAGTAAAGCCACACTTTTTAGCAAAGCGGGTCAAAGCAGCTTGAGAAATATGTAATTTTTGGGTGACTTGTTGAGAAGATAAATCATCTGTAATCGTTTCAGCTTGCAAAAAATAGCGAGCGATTTCTTGCTCTAGGTCTGTCATTTCTTCAAAATGTGAATCAATGATAGTTGCGATATCTGGTTTGTCCATAGGGAAAGCTCCTTTACATGAGTCATACTGGAAGACTAGATCAGGGAATAGTCACACTTCATTATAACACATAATATAAGGATAGATAAATAAAAACGCATCTCTGTTTTAAAAACGAAAAAGTCGAAAAAGCTTCTTACTTTTCCATAATTTTCTACTCAAATTGTGGTACAATTAAGAGTAAGATTTTAATTATACTCTTCGAAAATCTCTTCAAACTACGTCATCGTTGCCTTGCCGTACTCAAGTACAGCCTGCAGCTAGCTTCCTAGTTTGCTCTTTGATTTTCATTGAGTATTAGAAATGAGACTGATTTGTATGAGAAAATTTAACAGCCATTCGATTCCGATTCGGCTTAATTTATTGTTTTCAATCATCATTTTACTCTTTATGACCATTATTGGTCGTTTGTTGTATATGCAGGTTTTAAACAAGGATTTTTACGAAAAAAAGCTAGCATCAGCTAGTCAGACCAAGGTCACAAGCAGTTCTGCCCGTGGGGAAATTTATGATGCTAGTGGGAAACCTTTGGTAGAAAATACGCTAAAGAAGGTTGTTTCCTTTACGCGTAGCAATAAAATGACGGCTACAGACTTAAAAGAAACAGCTAAAAAGTTACTGACTTATGTGAGCATCAGCTCTCTAAATTTGACAGAACGCCAGCTGGCGGATTACTATTTGGCTGATCCTGAAATCTATAAACAGACAGTGGAGGCTCTCCCAAGCGAGAAACGCTTGGATTCAGATGGCAATCGCCTATCCGAATCAGAACTGTATAACAATGCGGTCGATAGTGTCCAAACGAGTCAACTAAACTATACAGAGGATGAAAAGAAAGAAATCTATCTTTTTAGTCAGTTAAATGCTGTTGGAAACTTTTCGACAGGTACCATTGCGACAGATCCTTTAAATGATTCTCAGGTGGCTGTTATTGCCTCTATTTCAAAGGAGATGCCTGGCATTAGTATTTCTACTTCTTGGGATCGAAAGGTTTTGGAAACTTCTCTTTCTTCTATAGTAGGGAGTGTATCCAGTGAAAAAGCTGGTCTCCCAGCGGAAGAAGCAGAAGCCTATCTTAAAAAAGGCTATTCTCTAAATGATCGTGTAGGAACCTCCTATTTGGAAAAGCAATATGAAGAGACCTTGCAAGGAAAACGCTCGGTAAAAGAAATCCATCTGGATAAATATGGTAATATGGAAAGCGTGGATACAATTGAGGAAGGTAGTAAGGGAAACAATATCAAGCTGACCATTGATTTGGCCTTCCAAGATAGCGTGGATGCTCTGCTGAAAAGTTATTTCAATTCCGAGCTAGGAAATGGAGGAGCCAAGTATTCTGAAGGTGTCTATGCAGTCGCCCTTAACCCCAAAACAGGTGCTGTTTTGTCTATGTCAGGACTCAAACATGACCTGAAAACGGGAGAGTTGACGCCTGATTCCTTGGGAACGGTAACCAATGTCTTTGTCCCAGGTTCGGTTGTCAAGGCTGCGACCATCAGCTCTGGCTGGGAAAATGGAGTCTTGTCAGGAAACCAGACCTTGACAGACCAGTCCATTGTCTTCCAAGGTTCAGCTCCCATCAATTCTTGGTATACTCAGGCTTACGGTTCATTCCCTATCACAGCAGTCCAAGCTCTGGAGTATTCATCCAATACTTATATGGTCCAAACAGCCTTAGGTCTTATGGGGCAAACCTACCAACCCAATATGTTTGTCGGCACCAGCAAGCTAGAGTCAGCTATGGGGAAATTGCGTTCAACCTTTGGTGAATATGGCTTGGGCTCTGCGACTGGGATTGACCTACCAGATGAATCTACTGGATTTGTTCCCAAAGAGTATAGCTTTGCTAATTACATTACTAATGCCTTTGGGCAGTTTGATAACTATACGCCCATGCAGTTGGCTCAGTATGTAGCAACTATTGCAAATGATGGTGTTCGTGTGGCTCCTCGTATTGTTGAAGGCATTTATGGTAATAATGATAAGGGAGGACTGGGTGACCTGATTCAGCAACTGCAACCGACAGAGATGAATAAGGTCAATATATCCGACTCCGATATGAGCATCTTGCACCAAGGTTTTTATCAGGTTGCTCATGGGACTAGCGGATTGACAACTGGACGTGCCTTTTCAAACGGTGCCTTGGTATCCATTAGCGGAAAAACGGGTACAGCCGAAAGCTATGTGGCAGATGGTCAGCAAGCAACCAATACTAATGCGGTGGCCTATGCCCCGTCTGATAATCCCCAAATCGCTGTTGCAGTGGTCTTTCCTCATAATACCAATTTAACAAATGGTGTAGGACCTTCCATTGCGCGTGATATTATCAATTTGTATCAAAAATACCATCCAATGAACTAGAAAGGAAATTATGCTTTATCCAACACCCATTGCCAAGCTGATTGACAGCTATTCTAAGTTACCAGGTATCGGGATTAAGACGGCTACGCGTTTGGCCTTTTATACGATTGGGATGTCTGATGACGATGTCAATGAATTTGCAAAAAATCTCCTTTCTGCTAAGAGAGAATTGACCTACTGTTCCGTTTGTGGACGTTTGACAGACGACGACCCTTGCTCTATCTGTACCGATCCGACTCGTGACCAGACAACGATTTTGGTGCTAGAGGATAGTCGTGATGTGGCAGCTATGGAAAATATCCAAGAATACCACGGGCTCTATCATGTCTTGCATGGCCTCATTTCCCCTATGAATGGTATCAGTCCAGATGATATCAATCTCAAGGGGCTCATGACTCGTCTGATGGATAGTGAGGTTTCAGAAGTAATCGTAGCAACCAATGCCACAGCAGATGGGGAAGCAACTTCCATGTATCTTTCCCGCTTACTCAAGCCAGCTGGGATCAAGGTTACGCGCTTGGCACGAGGTCTTGCTGTGGGAGCAGATATCGAGTATGCGGACGAAGTCACACTCTTACGGGCTATTGAAAATCGAACAGAGTTGTAAGTGTAGACAAATTTACGAACTCCATTCATTTATAAAAAATCAAGGAGGCTGAAAATCGTTCCTATCGGCCTCTTTTTGTATAGTGTGATGAGTAGGATCAGGTTCAAGTTTTAAAAAACCAAGCAAATATGATATACTAAAGAGCGAGTATTCTAGTAGAATTAGGACAAATAATATGAAACAAACGATTATTCTTTTATATGGTGGAAGGAGTGCGGAACGTGAAGTCTCTGTCCTTTCAGCTGAGAGTATCATGCGTGCGGTTAACTACGACCGTTTCACAGTCAAGACTTTCTTTATCAGTCAGTCAGGTGACTTTATCAAAACGCAGGAATTTAGTCAGACTCCAGGTCAAGAGGACCGTCTCATGACCAATGAAACCATTGATTGGGATAAGAAAGTTGCACCAAGTGCTATCTATGAAGAAGGGGCAGTGGTCTTTCCAGTTCTTCATGGTCCGATGGGAGAAGATGGCTCTGTTCAAGGATTCCTTGAAGTTTTGAAATTGCCTTATGTCGGTTGCAATATCTTGTCATCCAGTCTTGCCATGGATAAAATCACGACTAAGCGTGTGTTAGAATCTGCTGGCATTGCACAAGTTCCCTATGTGGCTATCGTTGAAGGGGATGATGTGACTGCTAAAATCGCTGAAGTGGAAGAAAAATTGACTTATCCAGTCTTCACTAAGCCGTCAAACATGGGTTCTAGTGTCGGTATTTCTAAGTCTGAAAATCAAGAAGAACTTCGTCAAGCTTTGGAACTTGCCTTTCAATATGACAGCCGTGTCTTGGTAGAGCAAGGGGTCAATGCCCGTGAAATCGAGGTTGGTCTCTTGGGAAACTACGATGTCAAAAGCACGCTACCAGGAGAAGTAGTCAAGGATGTTGCCTTTTATGACTACGATGCCAAGTATATTGATAACAAGATTACCATGGACATCCCAGCCAAAATCAGTGATGATGTGGTAGCTGTCATGCGTCAAAATGCAGAGACGGCCTTCCGTGCCATTGGAGGCCTCGGTCTCTCTCGTTGCGATTTCTTCTATACAGATAAGGGAGAGATTTTCCTAAACGAGCTCAATACCATGCCAGGTTTCACCCAGTGGTCAATGTATCCACTACTTTGGGACAATATGGGAATCAGCTACGCAGAACTAATCGAGCGTTTGGTTGACCTTGCCAAGGAAAGCTTTAACAAGCGCGAAGCGCATTTGCTATAAAATGAAAGAGAGGGTAGAAGCCAGAACCATCACTGCCAGGTGACTAGAGTTCTCGGGCTTCGACCCTTTTTAAAGGAGTAGAAATGAAATTAACAATCCATGAAGTTGCCCAAGCTGTTGGAGCTAAAAATGATGTTAGTCTTTTTGCGAACGCCCAGTTAGAAAAGGCTGAGTTTGACAGTCGATTGATTGGGACTGGAGATTTATTTGTGCCACTCAAAGGTGCGCGTGATGGTCATGACTTTATCGAAACAGCCTTTGAAAATGGTGCGGTAGCAACCCTGTCTGAGAAAGAAATCGCAAATCATCCCTACATTCTAGTAGACGACGTGTTGACTGCATTTCAAAAACTAGCTGCCTACTATCTTGAAAAAACGACTGTTGATGTCTTTGCTATTACGGGTTCAAATGGTAAGACAACGACCAAGGATATGTTGGCACATTTGCTGTCAACAATCTACAAAACCTACAAAACTCAAGGAAACTACAATAACGAGATTGGTCTTCCTTACACAGTTCTCCATATGCCTGAAGGAACAGAAAAGTTGGTTTTGGAGATGGGACAGGATCACTTGGGAGATATTCATCTCTTGTCTGAATTGGCTCATCCAAAGATAGCCATCGTGACCTTGGTTGGAGAAGCCCATTTGGCCTTTTTCAAAGACCGTTCGGAGATTGCCCAAGGAAAAATGCAAATTGCAGATGGCATGGCTTCGAATTCCTTGCTTTTGGCCCCAGACGACTCCATTGTAGAGGCCTACTTGCCAACTGATAAAAAGGTGGTTCGTTTTGGGCAAGGAGCAGAGTTGGAAATCACAGACTTGGTTGAGCGTAAGGACAGTCTGACCTTTAAAGCTAATTTCTTGGAACAAGCCCTTGATTTGCCAGTGACTGGTAAGTACAATGCCACTAATGCTATGATTGCTGCTTATGTGGCCCTACAAGAAGGAGTTTCAGAAGAACAAATTTGTCAGGCCTTCCAAAATCTTGAATTGACGCGTAACCGTACCGAGTGGAAGAAAGCAGCCAATGGAGCAGACATCTTGTCAGATGTTTACAATGCCAATCCAACTGCTATGAAGCTGATTTTAGAGACCTTCTCTGCCATTCCAGCCAATGAAGGGGGCAAGAAAATTGCGGTTTTAGCGGACATGAAGGAACTGGGTAACCAGTCAGTTCAACTCCATAATCAGATGATTTTGAGCCTTTCTCCAGATGTGCTGGATACCGTGATTTTCTACGGAGAAGACATTGCTGAATTGGCCCAACTTGCCAGTCAAATGTTCCCAATTGGCCACGTTTACTATTTCAAGAAAACAGAAGACCAAGACCAATTTGAAGACCTAGTCAAGCAGGTCAAGGAAAGCCTCAGTGCCAATGATCAAATCTTGCTCAAGGGCTCTAACTCTATGAACCTAGCCATGTTGGTAGAAAGTTTAGAAAATGAAACCAAGTGATTTTGTTAAGTATCTGCAAAGAATGATTGCCCTTACAGATACTGGCTTAACCTTTACAAAAGATCCTTTTGACTGTGAGCGCTACGAAGACTTGCGAAGTCTGTTATCTGAAATGTTGAATCAGGTATCAGACCTTGATGCAGACGAAGTGGCAGAACTCTTGAAACCGACCTCCGCTTATGCGACTCCCTTAATGGACGTCCGTGCTTGGATTGTTGAGGATGAGAAGATTTGTCTGGTTAGGGGACAAGGAGAGGATAGTTGGGCTTTGCCAGGTGGCTTTGGTGAAGTCGGCTATTCTCCAACTGAAAATATTCTCAAGGAAATTGAAGAAGAAACCGGTTTTAAAGCCAAAGTTGAAAGACTGCTAGCTGTTTTTGATACCAATCGTTTCCAACTACAGAGCAAACAATATGCAAAGTTTGTTTTTGAATGTAAGCTTCTCGATGGACAATTCCAAGAAAATCAAGAAATCGCTGACCTTCAATTTTTTGCAATTGACCAACTGCCGAATTTATCTGAAAAACGCATTACCAAGGAGCAAATCGAGATTCTTTGGCAGGTTTATCAAGGTCAGAGGGAGCAATATCTTGACTAAGAAGATGATTATCGTATTTCTAAATCCATTTTTGACAAATAGCATGGTATAATAATATGCAGGAAAATTTTGAATTATGAGGAAGACTAGATGAATTTATGGGATATTTTTTTTACAACTCAGCCAACAGAACCACCTAAATTTGACCTTTTTTGGTATGTTAGCCTATTTACGCTCTTAGCCTTGACCTTTTATACAGCCTATCGCTATCGTGAAAAGAAGGTTTACCAACGATTTTTCCAGATTTTACAGGCCGTTCAGTTGATCCTTCTTTATGGTTGGTACTGGGTCAATCATATGCCATTGTCAGAAAGCCTACCCTTTTACCATTGCCGTATGGCTATGTTTGTGGTACTCTTGCTTCCTGGTCAGTCCAAATATAAACAATACTTTGCATTATTGGGAACATTTGGGACATTAGCAGCCTTTGTTTATCCAGTGCCAGATGCTTACCCTTTTCCACATATCACCATTTTATCCTTTATCTTTGGTCATTTAGCACTCTTGGGGAACTCTCTAGTTTATCTATTGAGACAGTATAGTGCGAAATTGCTGGATGTGAAGGGAATTTTTCTCATGACCTTTGCCCTAAATGCCTTGATTTTTGTGGTCAATTTGGTAACAGGTGGGGATTACGGATTCTTGACAAAACCGCCATTGGTTGGAGATCACGGCTTAGTAGCTAATTATTTAATCGTTTCCCTGGCCTTGGCAGCGGCGATTGCGTTGACAAAGAAAATTTTGGAACTATTTTTAGAACAAGAAGCAGAAAAAATGATTGCAAAGAAAGCTTAGAAATGAGCTTTCTTTTTTGTACAATAGACAGATTGTTGACAAAGTTTACAGTGAATGAATTTCTGAACAGAAAAACTCAAAAATTGGCTGGGAAATTTAGGAAAAAAGCAAGCATGATTAAATTTTTTGTGTTATAATATTCTGTGAATAGCTATGCCTAAGTTTAGCTATGGAATAATACGAAGTGCGAAACTTGGAAGATAGAGAGGATGCGATGTAATGGCTAGAGAAGGCTTTTTTACAGGTCTAGATATTGGAACAAGCTCTGTCAAGGTGCTTGTAGCCGAGCAGAGAAATGGTGAATTAAATGTAATTGGCGTGAGTAATGCCAAAAGTAAAGGTGTAAAGGATGGAATTATTGTTGATATTGATGCAGCAGCAACTGCTATCAAGTCAGCCATTTCCCAAGCAGAAGAAAAGTCAGGCATTTCGATTAAATCAGTGAATGTCGGCTTGCCTGGTAATCTTTTGCAGGTAGAACCAACTCAAGGGATGATTCCAGTAACATCTGATACCAAGGAAATTACGGATCAAGATGTTGAAAATGTTGTCAAATCAGCTTTGACAAAGAGTATGACACCTGACCGTGAAGTCATTACCTTTATTCCTGAAGAATTTATTGTGGATGGTTTCCAAGGGATTCGTGACCCACGTGGCATGATGGGGGTTCGCCTTGAAATGCGTGGTTTGCTTTATACAGGACCTCGTACTATCTTGCACAATTTGCGTAAGACGGTTGAGCGTGCAGGTGTTCAGGTTGAAAATGTTATCATTTCACCACTAGCAATGGTTCAGTCTGTTTTGAACGAAGGGGAACGTGAATTTGGTGCTACAGTGATTGATATGGGGGCAGGTCAAACGACTGTCGCTACAATCCGTAATCAAGAACTCCAGTTCACACATATTCTCCAAGAAGGTGGAGATTATGTAACTAAAGATATCTCCAAGGTTTTGAAAACCTCTCGCAAATTAGCGGAAGGCTTGAAACTGAATTACGGGGAAGCCTATCCGCCTCTTGCAAGCAAAGAAACCTTCCAAGTAGAGGTTATTGGAGAAGTAGAAGCAGTCGAAGTGACGGAAGCCTACTTGTCAGAAATTATTTCTGCACGAATCAAGCACATCCTTGAACAAATCAAGCAAGAATTAGATAGAAGGCGTCTATTGGACCTCCCTGGTGGTATTGTCTTAATCGGTGGGAATGCCATTTTACCAGGTATGGTTGAGCTTGCTCAGGAAGTCTTTGGCGTCCGTGTCAAGCTTTATGTTCCAAATCAAGTTGGTATCCGTAATCCAGCCTTTGCGCATGTGATTAGTTTATCAGAATTTGCGGGTCAATTAACAGAAGTTAATCTTTTGGCTCAAGGAGCGATAAAAGGTGAGAATGACTTAAGTCATCAGCCAATTAGTTTTGGTGGGATGCTGCAAAAGACAGCTCAGTTTGTACAATCAACGCCTGTTCAACCAGCTCCTGCTCCAGAAGTAGAGCCGGTGGCGCCTACAGAACCAATGGCGGATTTCCAACAAGCTTCACAAAATAAACCGAAATTAGCAGATCGTTTCCGTGGCTTGATCGGAAGCATGTTTGACGAATAAAGAGGAAAAATAAATTATGACATTTTCATTTGATACAGCTGCTGCTCAAGGTGCAGTGATTAAAGTAATTGGTGTCGGTGGAGGCGGTGGCAATGCCATCAACCGCATGGTCGACGAAGGTGTTACAGGCGTAGAATTTATCGCAGCAAACACAGATGTACAAGCATTGAGCAGTACAAAAGCTGAGACTGTTATTCAGTTAGGCCCTAAATTGACTCGCGGTTTGGGTGCAGGAGGTCAACCTGAGGTTGGTCGTAAAGCTGCTGAAGAAAGCGAAGAAACACTGACGGAAGCTATCAGTGGTGCAGATATGGTCTTCATCACTGCTGGTATGGGAGGAGGCTCTGGAACTGGAGCTGCTCCTGTTATTGCTCGTATCGCCAAAGATTTGGGTGCTCTTACAGTTGGTGTTGTAACACGTCCCTTTGGTTTTGAAGGAAGTAAGCGTGGACAATTTGCCGTTGAAGGAATCAACCAACTTCGTGAGCATGTAGATACTCTATTGATTATTTCAAACAACAACTTGCTTGAAATTGTTGATAAGAAGACACCACTTTTGGAGGCTCTTAGCGAAGCAGATAACGTTCTTCGTCAAGGTGTTCAAGGAATTACCGATTTGATTACCAATCCAGGATTGATTAACCTTGACTTTGCCGATGTGAAAACGGTGATGGCAAATAAAGGAAATGCTCTTATGGGGATTGGTATCGGTAGTGGAGAAGAACGTGTTGTTGAAGCAGCGCGTAAGGCAATTTACTCTCCACTTCTTGAAACAACAATTGATGGAGCAGAAGATGTGATTGTCAACGTAACTGGTGGTCTCGACTTAACCTTGATTGAGGCAGAAGAGGCTTCACAAATTGTGAATCAAGCAGCAGGTCAAGGAGTGAACATCTGGCTCGGTACTTCAATTGATGAAAGTATGCGTGATGAAATTCGTGTAACAGTTGTCGCAACGGGTGTTCGTCAAGACCGCGTAGAAAAGGTTGTGGCTCCACAAGCTAGACCGACTACTAACTACCGTGAGACAGTGAAACCAGCTCATTCACATGGCTTTGATCGTCATTTTGATATGGCAGAAACAGCTGAATTGCCAAAACAAAATCCACGTCGTTTGGAACCAACTCAGGCATCTGCTTTTGGTGATTGGGATCTTCGCCGTGAATCGATTGTTCGTACAACAGATTCAGTCGTTTCTCCAGTTGAACGCTTTGAAGCCCCAACATCACAAGATGAAGATGAATTGGATACACCTCCATTTTTCAAAAATCGTTAAGTAAATGAATGTAAAAGAAAATACAGAACTTGTTTTTCGAGAAGTCGCAGAGGCTAGTCTGAGTGCTCATCGAGAGAGTGGTTCAGTCTCTGTCATTGCAGTTACCAAGTATGTAGATGTACCGACAGCGGAAGCCTTGCTTCCGCTAGGTGTTCATCATATCGGTGAAAATCGTGTCGATAAGTTTCTGGAAAAATATGAATCTTTAAAAGATCGAGATGTGACTTGGCATTTGATTGGTACCTTGCAAAGACGTAAGGTGAAAGATGTCATTCAATACGTTGATTATTTCCATGCCTTGGATTCAGTAAAGCTAGCGGAGGAAATCCAAAAAAGAAGTGACCGAGTCATCAAGTGTTTCCTTCAAGTAAATATTTCTAAAGAAGAAAGCAAGCACGGTTTTTCGAGAGAGGAACTGCTGGATATCTTGCCAGAGTTAGCCAGACTAGATAAGATTGAATATGTTGGTTTAATGACGATGGCACCTTTTGAGGCTAGCAGTGAGCAGTTGAAAGAAATTTTCAAGGCGACCCAAGATTTACAAAGAGAAATCCAAGAAAAACAAATTCCAAATATGCCTATGATCGAGTTAAGTATGGGAATGAGTCGTGATTATAAAGAAGCGATTCAATTCGGTTCCACCTTTGTTCGTATAGGTACAGCATTTTTTAAGTAGGAGAGAACCATGTCTTTAAAAGATAGATTCGATAGATTTATAGATTATTTTACGGAGGATGAGGATTCAAGTCTCCCTTATGAAAAAAGAGATGAGCCTGTGTTTACTCCAGTAAATTCTTCACAGGAACCGGCTCTCCCAATCACTCAAACTCCACAATCAGCTGGAACAAAGGAGAACAATATCACCAGACTTCATGCAAGACAACAGGAATTGGCAAATCAGAGTCAGCGTGCAACTGATAAGGTCATTATAGATGTTCGTTATCCTAGAAAATATGAAGACGCAACAGAAATTGTTGATTTATTGGCAGGAAACGAAAGTATCTTGATTGATTTTCAATATATGACTGAAGTGCAGGCTCGTCGTTGTTTGGATTACCTGGATGGGGCTTGCCATGTTCTAGCTGGAAGTCTGAAAAAAGTAGCTTCTACCATGTATCTGTTGACACCAGTGAATGTTATTGTGAATGTAGAAGATATTCGTTTGCCAGATGAAGATCAACAGGGTGAGTTTGATTTTGATATGAGACGAAATAGAGTACGATAATGATTTTTTTAATTCGTATGATTTATAATGCAGTGGATATTTACTCCCTGATTTTGGTAGCCTTTGCTGTCATGTCTTGGTTTCCAGGCGCCTACGAATCCAGTTTGGGTCGTTGGATTGTAGCGTTGGTAAAACCAGTGCTTGCTCCCTTGCAACGCCTGCCTTTACAGATAGTGGGCCTTGATTTATCTGTTTGGGTTGCGATTGTTTTGGTTCGATTTTTAGGAGAAAACCTAGTCCGTTTTCTGGCGATGATAGGATGAATAAAGGGATTTATCAGCATTTCTCCATAGAAGATCGTCCCTTTCTTGACAAGGGAATGGAATGGATAAAGAAGGTAGAAGATAGCTATGCTCCTTTTTTAACTCCTTTTATCAATCCTCATCAGGAGAAGCTATTAAAGATTTTGGCCAAAACCTATGGTCTTGCTTGTAGCAGTAGTGGGGAATTTGTCTCGAGTGAGTATGTTCGAGTTTTATTATACCCAGATTATTTCCAACCAGAGTTTTCAGATTTTGAAATATCTCTTCAGGAAATTGTGTATTCCAATAAATTTGAACATTTAACGCATGCTAAGATTTTAGGGACAGTCATCAATCAATTAGGGATTGAACGGAAACTTTTTGGAGATATCCTAGTAGATGAAGAACGGGCGCAGATTATGATTAATCAGCAGTTTCTTCTTCTCTTTCAAGATGGATTAAAGAAAATTGGCCGTATACCTGTTTCGCTGGAGGAACGTTCTTTCGCCGAGAAAATAGATAAGCTAGAACAGTATCGAGAACTGGATTTATCTGTGTCTAGTTTTCGATTAGATGTTCTTTTATCAAATGTTTTGAAACTATCTAGGAATCAAGCAAACCAGTTGATTGAAAAGAAACTTGTCCAAGTAAATTATCATGTGGTAGACAAATCAGATTACACTGTTCAAGTTGGAGATTTGATTAGTGTGAGAAAATTTGGTCGCTTGAGATTACTTCAAGATAAGGGACAAACGAAAAAAGAGAAGAAAAAAATAACCGTCCAGTTATTATTAAGTAAGTGAGGAATAGAATGCCAATTACATCATTAGAAATAAAGGACAAGACCTTTGGAACTCGATTCAGAGGCTTTGATCCAGAAGAAGTCGATGAATTTTTAGATATTGTGGTTCGTGATTACGAAGATCTTGTTCGTGCGAATCATGATAAAGATTTGCGTATTAAGAGTTTAGAAGAGCGTTTGTCTTACTTTGACGAAATGAAAGATTCATTGAGCCAGTCTGTATTGATTGCCCAAGACACAGCTGAGCGAGTGAAACAAGCAGCACATGAACGTTCAAACAATATCATTCATCAAGCAGAGCAGGATGCGCAACGCTTGTTGGAAGAAGCTAAATATAAGGCAAACGAGATTCTTCGTCAAGCAACAGACAATGCTAAGAAAGTTGCTGTTGAAACAGAAGAATTGAAGAATAAGAGCCGTGTCTTCCACCAACGTCTCAAATCTACAATTGAGAGTCAGTTGGCTATTGTTGAATCTTCAGACTGGGAAGATATTCTTCGCCCAACAGCTACTTATCTTCAAACCAGTGATGAAGCCTTTAAAGAAGTGGTTAGCGAGGTACTTGGAGAACCGATTCCAGCTCCAATTGAGGAAGAACCAATTGATATGACACGTCAGTTCTCTCAAGCAGAAATGGCAGAGTTACAGGCTCGTATTGAAGCAGCCAATAAAGAATTGGCTGAATTTGAAGCTCAGACTAAACAGGAAGTGGAAGCTCCAACTCCTGTAGTGGGTCCTCAAATGGAAGAAGAACCTGCTCATCCAGTTGGTCCAATGTATGAAGAGCCAGAAGTAGCTCCAGTACATCCTTCGGCTCCAACACCAGCTACAGAAACATTTGATTCAGCACCAGGATTTGAAGCACCGCAAGAATCCGTTACAATTTTATAAGAAATATTCTGAGAACAATATCTTATCCTTATATTTCCAGCGAGCAGGAGATGGTGTGAGTCCTGTAATCCCTATTGATAAGATTATCCTCTCAAAAACTCAAGTCTGAATGGAGTAAGATTTGACGTTCCCCACGTTACGGGATAAGAGGGAGAAAGACTAAATCTTTTTCCGAATAAAGGTGGTACCACGATTTTCGTCCTTTTTGGCAGTCGTGGTTTTTAATTTGTTATTATTTATAAAGGAGATACCATGAAACTCAAAGATACTCTTAATCTTGGTAAAACAGCTTTCCCAATGCGTGCAGGCCTTCCGACCAAAGAGCCAGTTTGGCAAAAGGAATGGGAAGATGCAAAACTTTACCAACGTCGTCAAGAATTGAACCAAGGAAAACCTCATTTCACCTTGCATGATGGCCCTCCATACGCGAACGGAAATATCCACGTTGGACACGCTATGAACAAGATTTCAAAAGATATCATTGTTCGCTCAAAATCTATGTCAGGTTTTTACGCACCATTTATCTCAGGTTGGGATACTCATGGTCTGCCAATCGAGCAAGTTTTGGCAAAACAAGGTGTCAAACGTAAAGAAATGGACTTGGTTGAGTACTTGAAACTTTGTCGCGAATACGCTCTTTCTCAAGTAGATAAACAACGTGAAGACTTTAAACGTTTGGGTGTTTCTGGTGACTGGGAAAATCCATATGTGACTTTGACTCCTGACTATGAAGCAGCCCAAATCCGTGTATTTGGTGAGATGGCTAATAAAGGCTATATCTACCGTGGTGCCAAGCCAGTTTACTGGTCTTGGTCATCTGAGTCAGCCCTTGCTGAAGCGGAGATTGAATACCATGACTTGGTTTCAACTTCCCTTTACTATGCCAACAAGGTAAAAGAAGGAAAAGGTGCCCTTGATACAGACACTTATATCGTTGTTTGGACAACGACTCCATTTACCATCACAGCTTCTCGTGGTTTGACGGTTGGAGCAGATATTGATTACGTTTTAGTTCAACCTGCTGGTGAAACTCGTAAGTTTGTCGTTGCTGCAGAATTGTTGACTAGCTTGTCTGAGAAATTTGGTTGGGCTGATGTTCAAGTGTTGGCAACTTACCGTGGTCAAGAACTCAACCACATCGTGACAGAACACCCATGGGATACTGCAGTAGATGAGCTCGTTATCCTTGGTGACCACGTTACCACTGACTCTGGTACTGGTATCGTCCATACAGCCCCTGGTTTTGGTGAGGACGACTACAATGTTGGTATTGCTAATGGTCTTGAAGTCGCAGTGACTGTTGACGAACGTGGTATCATGATGAAGAATGCTGGTCCTGAGTTTGAAGGTCAATTCTATGAAAAGGTAGTTCCAACTGTTATCGAGAAACTTGGTAACCTCCTTCTTGCCCAAGAAGAAATCTCTCACTCATACCCATTTGACTGGCGTACTAAGAAACCAATCATCTGGCGTGCAGTACCACAATGGTTTGCTTCAGTTTCTAAATTCCGCCAAGAAATCTTGGACGAAATTGAAAAAGTGAAATTCCACTCAGAATGGGGTAAAGTCCGTCTTTACAATATGATTCGTGACCGTGGTGACTGGGTTATCTCTCGTCAACGTGCTTGGGGTGTTCCACTTCCTATCTTCTATGCTGAAGATGGTACAGCAATCATGACTGCTGAAACTATTGAACACGTGGCTCAACTCTTTGAGGAACATGGTTCAAGCATTTGGTGGGAACGTGATGCCAAAGACCTCTTACCAGAAGGATTTACTCATCCAGGTTCACCAAATGGTGAGTTCAAAAAAGAAACAGATATCATGGACGTTTGGTTTGACTCAGGTTCATCATGGAATGGAGTTGTAGTAAACCGTCCTGAGTTGACTTACCCAGCAGACCTTTACCTAGAAGGTTCTGACCAATACCGTGGTTGGTTCAACTCATCACTCATCACATCTGTTGCCAATCATGGCGTAGCACCTTACAAACAAATCTTGTCACAAGGTTTTGCCCTTGACGGTAAAGGTGAGAAGATGTCTAAATCTCTTGGAAATACCATTGCTCCAAGCGATGTTGAAAAACAATTTGGTGCTGAAATCTTGCGTCTTTGGGTAACAAGTGTAGACTCAAGCAATGACGTACGTATCTCTATGGATATCTTGAGCCAAGTCTCTGAAACTTACCGTAAGATTCGTAACACTCTTCGTTTCTTGATTGCCAATACATCTGACTTTAACCCAGCTCAAGATGTAGTCGCTTACGATGAACTTCGTTCAGTTGATAAGTACATGACAATTCGCTTTAATCAGCTTGTGAAAACGATTCGTGATGCTTATGCAAACTTTGAATTCTTGACAATCTATAAGGCCTTGGTGAACTTTATCAACGTTGATTTGTCAGCCTTCTACCTTGATTTTGCCAAAGATGTTGTTTATATCGAAGGTGCCAAATCACTCGAACGCCGTCAAATGCAGACTGTTTTCTATGACATTCTTGTGAAAATCACCAAACTCTTGACACCAATCCTTCCTCACACTGCGGAAGAAATCTGGTCATACCTTGAGTTTGAAGCAGAAGACTTCGTTCAATTGTCAGAATTGCCAGAAGCGGAAACTTTTGCTAATCAAGAAGAAATCTTGGATACATGGGCAGCCTTCATGGACTTCCGTGGACAAGCTCAAAAAGCCTTGGAAGAAGCTCGTAATGCAAAAGTTATCGGTAAATCACTTGAAGCACACTTGACAGTTTATCCAAATGAAGTGGTGAAAACTCTACTCGAAGCAGTAAACAGCAATGTAGCTCAACTTTTGATTGTGTCTGAATTGACCATCGCAGAAGGACCAGCTCCGGAAGCTGCCCTTAGCTTCGAAGATGTCGCCTTCACAGTTGAACGTGCTGCAGGCCAAGTATGTGACCGTTGCCGTCGCACCGACCCAACAACAGCAGAACGCAGCTACCAGGCAGTCATCTGTGACCACTGTGCAAGCATCGTAGAAGAAAACTTTGCGGACGCAGTCGCAGAAGGATTTGAAGAGAAGTAAGGTTGTTGTCTGATACTAAGAAGGAAAAGGATTGCCAAACAGTCCTTTCCTTTTTGGTTTTGACTAGCTTTTTTGTGAAAAATTGTGTAGAATAGAATAGATAAACGAGGGGAAACCTCGGAAAATTTGAAGGAGAATCCATCTAATGGTAAAATTGGTTTTTGCTCGCCACGGTGAGTCTGAATGGAACAAAGCTAACCTTTTCACTGGTTGGGCTGATGTTGATTTGTCTGAAAAAGGTACACAACAAGCGATTGACGCTGGTAAATTGATCAAAGAAGCTGGTATCGAATTTGACCAAGCTTACACTTCAGTATTGAAGCGTGCGATCAAAACAACGAACTTGGCTCTTGAAGCTTCTGACCAATTGTGGGTTCCAGTTGAAAAATCATGGCGCTTGAACGAACGTCACTACGGTGGTTTGACTGGTAAAAACAAAGCTGAAGCTGCTGAGCAATTTGGTGATGAGCAAGTTCACATCTGGCGTCGTTCATACGATGTATTGCCTCCAAACATGGACCGTGATGATGAGCACTCAGCTCACACAGACCGTCGTTACGCTTCACTTGACGACTCAGTAATCCCAGATGCTGAAAACTTGAAAGTGACTTTGGAACGTGCCCTTCCTTTCTGGGAAGATAAAATCGCTCCAGCTCTTAAAGATGGTAAAAACGTATTCGTAGGAGCTCACGGTAACTCAATCCGTGCCCTTGTAAAACACATCAAAGGTTTGTCAGATGACGAGATCATGGACGTGGAAATCCCTAACTTCCCACCATTGGTATTCGAATTCGACGAAAAATTGAACGTAGTTTCTGAATACTACCTTGGAAAATAAAAAAATGTAAGTCTAGAATTGATTTCTAGGCTTTTTGTTTTTGTTCCCAGTTTCCAATGGCTTGAAAAAGCGATATAATGATAGTAAATATGAAAGAAAGAGAAACAGATATGGCTTATATTGAGATGAAACACTGTTACAAGCGTTATCAGGTTGGGGACACGGAGATTGTGGCCAATCGCGATGTGAATTTTGAGATTGAAAAGGGTGAATTGGTAATTATTCTAGGTGCATCTGGTGCAGGCAAGTCAACGGTTCTTAACCTTCTTGGGGGAATGGATACCAATGATGAGGGGGGAATCTGGATTGATGGTGCCAATATTGCAGATTATAGTTCCCACCAGAGAACCAATTATCGTAGAAATGATGTGGGGTTTGTTTTTCAGTTTTATAATCTAGTTTCCAATTTGACTGCTAAGGAAAATGTGGAGTTGGCTTCTGAAATCGTGACAGATGCTTTGGATCCTGAGCAGGTTTTGACAGATGTAGGTCTGGCTCATCGTCTCAATAATTTTCCAGCCCAGCTTTCTGGAGGGGAGCAACAGCGAGTCTCCATTGCACGCGCAGTAGCCAAAAATCCTAAAATCCTCCTTTGTGATGAACCGACTGGAGCCTTGGATTATCAGACAGGCAAGCAAGTCTTGAAGATTCTCCAAGACATGTCTCGTCAAAAGGGAGCGACGGTGATTATCGTGACTCACAATGGAGCTTTGGCGCCCATTGCTGATCGCGTGATTCATATGCACGATGCCAGTGTCAAGGATGTGGTGATGAACCAGCATCCTCAGGATATCGACAGTTTGGAGTACTAGCATGATGAAGCGAAAAACCTATTGGAAGGACTTAATTCAGTCCTTCACAGGCTCCAAGGGACGTTTTTTATCTATCTTGACCTTGATGATGTTGGGCTCTCTAGCCCTAGTAGGTCTCAAAGTAACTAGCCCCAACATGGAGGCGACAGCTAATGCTTATTTAACAACTGCTCAAACCTTGGATTTGGCAGTTATGTCTAATTATGGTTTGGATCAAGAAGATCAAGAAGAACTAAAACAGACGCAGGGCGCAGAGGTTGAGTTTGGCTATTTGACAGATGTGACTATGGAAAATGGGCAGGATGCCATTCGGCTGTACTCCAAACCAGAGCGAATTTCAACCTTTCAGCTAAGAGAAGGGCGACTTCCGCAGTCAGACCAGGAAATCGCTTTGGCAAGTCATCTGCAGGGTCAATACAGTGTAGGACAGGAGATTAGCTTTAAAGAAAAAGAAGGCAGTCATTCCTCTTTAAAAGACCATACATATACCATTACTGGTTTTGTGAATTCAGCTGAAATCCTTTCCCAGCGAGATATGGGCTATGCAGGAAGTGGAAGTGGGACTCTGACAGCCTATGGGGTAATTTTACCTAGTCAGTTTGATCAGAAAGTCTATAATATAGCACGCTTGAAATATCAAGATTTAGCAGGTTTAAATGCCTTTTCATCAGCTTATGAAGAAAGATCCAAGCAACATCAGGAAGACCTTGAACAAGCTTTATCAGATAATGGCAAGGCACGTCTGCAAGTCTTGAAAAAAGAAGGGCAAGAGTCTCTCGATAAGGGGCAAGAGACTCTTGACAAGGCTCAGGCTAATTTGCAGGAAGGCAAGCGTCGTTTAGCAGTTGCTCAAGCTCGTATACAGGCTCAGGAAAGTAAACTAGCCTTGTTTCCTCAAGCTCAGAGAGAGCAAGCTAGTGCTCAACTTACCCAAGCCAAGCAGGAATTGAGCAAGGAAGAAGATAAACTAAAGCAAGCTGAAGAGAATTTAGCTCAAGAAAAGGAAAAATTAGAAAAACATCAGCAAGTCTTGGATGAATTAGCTGAGCCCAAGTATCAAGTCTATAATCGTCAGACCATGCCTGGCGGTCAGGGCTATCTCATGTACAGTAATGCTTCAGCCAGTATTCGGGCAGTGGGCAATATCTTTCCTGTAGTACTTTATGCCGTAGCAGCTATGGTAACCTTTACAACTATGACTCGCTTTGTGGATGAAGAGCGAACACATGCAGGTATCTTTAAGGCCTTGGGTTATCGTAGCAAGGATATTATCACTAAATTTCTCCTTTATGGTCTAGTAGCTGGGACTGTCGGAACAGCTCTAGGTAGTATACTTGGCCATTATTTACTAGCTAGTGTGATTTCAAGTGTCATTACAAAAGGCATGGTGGTGGGAGAAACCCAGATTCAGTTCTATTGGACCTATAGCTTACTGGCTCTTGTCTTGAGTTGGTTGGCGAGTGTGTTACCAGCCTACTTGGTAGCTCGTAGGGAACTTCATGACGAAGCCGCCCAGCTTTTACTGCCTAAACCACCTGTTAAAGGAGCTAAAATCTTACTGGAGCGCATCGGTTTTATCTGGCGTCGTCTCAGTTTTACCCATAAGGTAACAGCCCGCAATATCTTTCGTTATAAGCAACGGATGTTGATGACGATCTTTGGTGTGGCTGGTTCTGTAGCCCTTCTCTTTGCAGGTTTGGGAATCCAATCCTCTGTGGCAGGAGTTCCGTCCAGACAGTTTCAACAAATCCAACAGTATCAGATGATTGTTTCTGAAAATCCTAGTGCGACCAATCAGGACAAGAAAGAGCTAGAAGGAGTGTTGAAAGGGCAGGACATCAAAGCCTATCAGAAAATCTATTCTAAAACGCTAGACAAGGATTTCAAAGATAAGGCTGGTCTTCAAACCATTACGCTTATGATGACAGAGAAGGAGGATTTGACTCCCTTTATTCATCTGCAAGACCATCAGCAAGAGTTGACATTAAAAGATGGAGTTGTCATCACAGCTAAACTCGCCCAGTTGGCAGGTGTCAAGCTTGGACAAACTTTAGAAATTGAAGGTAAGAAGCTAAAGGTCGCTGCCATTGCTGAGAACTACGTTGGGCACTTTATTTATATGAGTCAGGCTAGCTATGAGCAACTTTACGGACAGCTACCCCAAGCCAATACTTATCTGGTCTCGTTAAGGGATACCAGTGTTACTAGTATAGAAAGACAGGCAGGTTTACTTATGAATCAAGCTGCGGTGTCCAGTGTTGTCCAGAATGCTTCCGCTATTCGGCTCTTTGACTCCGTCGCTAGCTCACTCAATCAGACCATGACTATCTTAGTTATCGTGTCGGTTCTATTGGCTATTGTTATCCTCTACAATTTGACCAATATCAACGTAGCTGAAAGAATCCGTGAACTCTCCACTATCAAGGTTCTCGGTTTTCACAATAATGAAGTCACCCTCTACATTTATCGTGAGACGATTGTGCTGTCCCTTGTGGGAATCGTACTTGGTCTGGTATCAGGTTTCTATTTACACCAATTTTTGATTCAAATGATTTCACCTGCGACTATTCTCTTTTATCCACAGGTAGGTTGGGAAGTCTATGTAATTCCAGTGGCAGCAGTAAGCATCATTTTGACCTTGCTTGGTTTCTTTGTCAATCGCCATCTGAGAAAGGTTGATATGCTTGAAGCCTTGAAATCTGTAGAGTAATACTCAATGAAAATCAAAGAGCAAACTAGGAAGCAAGCCGTAGGTTGCTCAAAGCACCGCTTTGAGGTTGAAGATAAAGCTGACGTAGTTTGAAGAGATTTTCGAAGAGTATAAGGTAGTTGTTTTTATCTGATTGAACTTATATTTACTCGTAAACAAAAATCCTCCGTTTCAAAGAGCAGGGAACTCTTTGTGACAGAGGATTTTTTCTATAGGGCTTTAGCAGCTGCAATTGCGGCTTCGAAGTTTGGCTCAGAATTGATATTATCCACGTATTCAACGTAGCGAATCGTATTGTCAGTATCGAGGACAAAGACTGCGCGTGCTAATAGGTGCCATTCGTTGATCAAGAGGGCATAATCGCGCCCGAAAGAATGGTCAAAGTAGTCTGAAAGCATAATGGCATTGTCAAGGCCTTCAGCACCGCACCAACGTTTTTGAGCAAAAGGTAGGTCCATTGAAACAGTCAATACGACCGTGTTGTCCAGTCCAGCCAATTCTTCATTAAAACGACGTGTTTGAGTTGAGCAGATGCCTGTATCGATAGAAGGAACGACACTCAAGACTTTTTTCTTGCCATCAAAATCAGCCAGAGATTTTTTAGAAAGATCTGTTGTAGTAAGAGAAAAATCAAGCGCCTTGTCGCCGACTTGTAGTTGTTTACCTGTAAAGCTCACAGGATTTCCGAGAAAAGTTACCATAGGATACTCCAATCTTTTTTCTTCCATTGTATCTGAAACAGTCAGAATTTTCCAATGATTTGACCGGAAATGTGGGCATAGAAAAAACGCCAGCTCACATGAGAATGACGTTTTTCAGAGGCTTATTTTGCCAATCCTTCAGCAATCTTGTCAAGGTTGTATTTCATCATGCTGTAGTAGCTGTCGCCTTCTTTACCTTGTTCTGCGATAGAGTCAGTAAAGATTTGTGCGTAGATTGGGATGTTTGTGTCTTGAGAAACAGTTTTCATTGGACGGTCATCCACACTTGATTCTACAAAGAGTGATGGAACTTTTGTTTGGCGAAGTTTTTCAACCAAGGTCTTGATTTGTTCAGGAGTTCCTTCTTCTTCAGTATTGATTTCCCAGATGTAGGCACTTGGGACACCATAGGCTTTAGAGAAGTATTTGAATGCTCCTTCGCTGGTTACAATGAGTTTCTTTTCAGCAGGAATCTTATTAAATTTATCCTTACTTTCTTTATCAAGTTTGTCTAACTTATCAGTATATTCTTTGAGATTTTTTTCATAGAATTCTTTATTGTTAGGGTCTTTGGCGCTCAATTGTTTGGCGATATTTTTAGCAAAAATAATACCGTTTTCAAGGTTAAGCCAAGCGTGTGGGTCTTCTTTTCCTTTTTCATTTTGACCTTCAAGGTAGATAACATCAACGCCGTCGCTGACTGCGAAGTAGTCTTTGTTTTCAGTTTTCTTGGCATTTTCTACCAATTTTGTAAACCAAGCATTGCCACCTGTTTCAAGGTTGATACCGTTATAGAAAATCAAATCAGCCTCAGAAGTTTTCTTAACGTCTTCAGGAAGTGGTTCGTATTCGTGTGGGTCTTGCCCAATCGGAACGATACTATGAAGGTCAATTTTGTCACCAGCAATATTTTTAGTAATATCAGCGATGATTGAGTTTGTAGCAACAACTTTTAGTTTTTGACCAGAAGTTGTATCTTTTTTTCCGCTAGCACATGCTACAAGAATGATTGCAGAAAGAAAGAGAACGAGTAATGTACCTAATTTTTTCATTAGATCCTCCAATTTATTAGGGCTTTGCCCCTTATTTTAACAAATGTTTATTTTTCAGTTTCAAATATCGTTGTTTGGGAGCGATAAAGAAGCTAATGAGAAAGAAACTAGCAGCTGTAAGCACGATACTAGAACCTGCCGCAACATTAAAACTATAGCCAATAAAGAGTCCCAAAACTGAAGCTGTCGCTCCAAAGGTTGAGGATAGGAAAATCATACTTTTCAGGCTATTAGCATACAGATAAGCAGTCGCGGCTGGGGTAATCAGCATGGCTACAATCAGGATAGTTCCGACACTTTGCATGGCTGTCACAGACACGAGAGTCAAGAGTACCATGAGAAGGTAGTGATAGAAATTGACAGGCATTCCCATGGCTTTAGCCAAGAGTTCATCAAAGGAAGTTATCAAGAGTTGCTTGAAGAAAATCCAGATTAACAAGAGAATGGCTGCACCAACACCCATAGTAATAAACATATCCGTATCTTGGACGGCTAGGATATTACCAAAAAGGATATGGAAAAGGTCAGTTGAACTTTTAGCGACACTAATCAAGATGATACCGAGGGCTAAGAAAGAAGAAAAGGTAATGCCGATGGCGGTATCGCTTTTGATAATCGAGTTTCCCTTGATGTAGGTAATGATGATGGCAGCTAGCAATCCAAAGACAATGGCTCCGATAAAGAAGTCAAGGCCCAAGATGAAGGAGAGGGCTACACCTGGCAAGACAGCATGTGAAATGGCATCTCCCATGAGTGACATCCCGCGTAGAATGATGAAACATCCTACAGCTCCAGCTACGACCCCGACGACAATGGCTGTTATCAAGGCATTTTGTAAGAAATGGAATTTTTGCAATCCATCGATAAATTCTGCAATCATAGGTCACCTCCATTGAAAAAGAGTCGATTACCGTAAGCTTCTTTGAGATTGGCTTCGGTAAAGGTTTCTTTGGTTGGACCAAAGGCAATCACTTCTCGATTGACAAGCAAGACTTGATCGAAGTAGTGGGGAACCTTGCTGAGGTCGTGGTGGACGATGAGAACCGTCTTCCCAGCTTTTTTCAAATCTCTCAGCGTATTCATGATGATTTCCTCACTGACTGAGTCAATCCCAACAAAGGGTTCATCCAAGAGGATATAGTCGGCTTCCTGAACCAAACATCTGGCAATCAAGACCCGCTGGAATTGACCTCCAGACAATTGACTGATTTGCCGTTCTGCGTAGTCAGCTAGGCCGACGATTTCAAGGGCTTCTTGCACTTTCTTCCAATGTTTAGCCTTTAAACTTCGAAAGAGAGGGATAGAGGGAAAGAGTCCTAGCAAGACGCATTCCTTGACCTTGATGGGAAAGTTGTAGTCGATATTGATCTTTTGTTCGACATAGGCGATTCGATGTAAGGATTTTTTAACTTCCTTGTCATCGAGAAATGCCTGACCTTGATGTGGGATAATTCCCAGCATCCCTTTTAATAATGTTGATTTTCCAGCACCGTTTGGGCCAATGATACCTGTAATTATCGGTCCATGGAGCACTAGTGAAATATCCTTAAGTGCCAACGTTTCTTTGTAGGAGACACTGAGGTTTTCGATACGTATCATAAACTTATATTCCTCCTGTCTCTTAATATACATTAAAAAAAAAATTAAGTCAAGTTAATTTTTAAAAAAATTAAAATAAGTCATTAAAAAATCTTTACACATCACACAAGGGAATCAATATATAGTGGATTGAATTTGGAATAGTCCACCGAGTTTTTTAAAACATTGTTAGAAATTCAAAGTAAATTATAAAAATGCCTTAGAAGCAGCATTGTACTACTCCAGCTCCAACTAACTCTATTTTGCTATATATTTAGTAGGAGGTCTAATAAAACGCATAATCTCAAGGTTTATACACCTGATATTATGCGTTTTTATGATTTTAAAGATTCTTTAATTAGATTTACTATCTGTACTTCAAAAAGTGTTTTAATCTATCCATGGATAACCCCTTAGTTTACCCTTTGATTTTTGTTGAGTATGAGCGATTCTTTGATGAATTATTTTGAATCAGTATATCACACTTTAAACATCAATAGTTTTTACTTTTGGTTAATGGACTAAAGTAACTAAATCCCCCTGCAAGAAATCTTATAGTACCTGCTAATATTAGAATACTTATGATAGTTAAGTTATGTGAAACAAGTATCCCTCCAAGGTATGCTCCTAAGGGGATAGAAGCAAATGAGATCATTCTAGTAATACTAACAACACGTCCCAACATTTCTTTTTTGACAACTTTTTGTCGTAACGTAAAATATGTAATGGCATTGATATTGCCAAACATATTACTCAAACCTAAAAATACTCCCATATATATATAGTTTGTGTTAATTGATAGCAACATAGTAGATAGACCAGCTAGCATTGTACTGATGGAGAGGATTTTTCCATATCTAAACTTTTTAATTAATTCAGGGGCAAGAATAGCACCTAATATAGCTCCTACACCTTCAACAGCTTTTATTTCTCCTATACCTAAGCCAGCTAAGTCATATATAATGTGAGAGCCTAATCCGCCTAATCCAATAATTCCAATTTTTGAATCAATTAATTTTTTTTGAGAAATATATTTATTTTCACTTAAAGTTGCGTAAGATGAAAAAAAGTTGATGTTTCTGTGATAACGTTCTAATTCATACTTGGATAATATTTTAGAACCAGTAAGATTTAAATCCTCGATAAATCGTTCTTTACTGATTTCATCAATAGCTTCCATTACATCAGATGGTGATAGTTCACTGTAGGTTTCTGAAACTTCTCTTATGATTTTTTCGACGGTATTAATTCCATCCATTTTTTTGAGCATGTATTCAATAGCTCCGCTAGGGTCTTCATATTCTATAATTTCTCCAACCCCACCTATATAGACCGATCCGTCTTTATATACTACTGGGTAAGCCTTTTTTAGTTTTGGACGAGCTTTTAGTAGATCCATTATATCTCCTTATATCAATTAAAAGAAAAGGTAACTAGAGAAAGTCTAGTTACCAGCCTCGGTGAAGAAAGTATTACTATCCTTCTACTGCGATTCCTGCAATACTTACAGAATGAACACGTTTTTGCTTAAGCATAAAATCTACCTCCTAATATTTAAATTTCAAGTAGCAAAGCTATGAGATAGATAGAATTTTATCATTTTATATATTTTTTGTCAATTCATTTTTCAGACAATTAATTTTTTTGTGAATTTTTAAAAAATTGAAATAATAACTGAAAAATGATAGAAAAGGAAAGTTCATTTTTAATTGCATTCCCTAGTGATTTTTGTTAAGATAAAGACAAATACAAATACAAATGAAAGCGAGAACAAGATGACACGTTATCAAGATGATTTTTATGATGCTATCAATGGAGAATGGCAACAGACAGCTGAAATCCCAGCAGATAAGTCTCAAACAGGAGGTTTTGTTGATTTAGATCAGGAAATTGAAGACTTGATGCTGGCGACAACAGACAAGTGGTTAGCAGGTGAAGAGGTGCCTGAGGATGCTATCTTGGCAAACTTTGTCAAATACCACCGCCTAGTTCGTGATTTTGACAAGAGAGAAGCTGACGGTATCACACCTGTCTTACCACTCCTTAAAGAATTCCAAGAGTTGGAGACTTTTGCGGATTTTACAGCTAAACTAGCAGAGTTTGAGCTTGCAGGAAAACCAAACTTCCTTCCTTTTGGTGTATCGCCAGACTTTATGGATGCTAGAATTAATGTTCTATGGGCTAGCGCTCCAAGCACGATCCTGCCAGATACGACCTACTATGCAGAAGAACATCCTCAGCGCGAAGAGCTCTTGACTCTTTGGAAAGAAAGCAGCGCAAATCTCCTCAAGGCTTATGATTTCTCTGATGAAGAAATTGAAGACTTGCTAGAAAAAAGACTTGAATTGGACCGTCGAGTTGCGGCAGTGGTGCTCTCTAATGAAGAAAGTTCAGAATATGCCAAACTCTACCATCCATATTCTTACGAAGATTTCAAGAAATTCGCGCCTGCCCTACCTTTGAATGACTTCTTCCAAGCTGTTCTTGGACAAGTACCAGACAAGGTTATTGTAGACGAGGAACGTTTCTGGCAAGCAGCAGATCAATTCTATAGTGAAGAGGCATGGCCTCTTCTCAAAGCAAACTTAATTTTAAGTGTAGTCAATCTTTCAACCAGCTATTTAACAGAAGAAATCCGTGTCTTGTCAGGTGCCTATAGCCGTGCGCTTTCAGGAGTTCCAGAAGCCAAAGACAAGGTCAAGGCAGCTTATCAACTAGCACAAGGTCCTTTCAAACAAGCCTTAGGTCTTTGGTATGCCCATGAAAAATTCTCTCCAGAAGCTAAGGCGGACGTGGAGAAAAAAGTGGCAACCATGATTGATGTCTATAAGGAACGCTTGGCTAAGAATGACTGGCTGACTCCTGAAACTCGTGACAAGGCCATCGTCAAACTCAATGTCATCAAGCCTTATATCGGTTATCCAGAAGAATTGCCAGCACGCTACAAAGACAAGGTAGTGGATGAGACTGCTAGTCTTTTTGACAATGCTCTAGCCTTTGCGCGTGTGGAAATCAAACACAGTTGGAGCAAGTGGAACCAACCTGTAGACTACAAGGAATGGGGCATGCCTGCTCACATGGTCAATGCCTACTACAATCCACAGAAGAATCTGATTGTCTTCCCAGCGGCTATTTTACAGGCACCTTTCTATGACTTGCATCAGTCATCTTCTGCTAATTACGGTGGTATTGGGGCGGTTATTGCTCATGAAATTTCCCACGCCTTTGATACCAACGGAGCTTCCTTTGACGAAAATGGTAGCCTCAAGGATTGGTGGACAGAGAGCGACTATGCTGCCTTCAAGGAGAAAACACAAAAAGTCATTGACCAATTTGATGGACAGGATTCTTATGGAGCAACCATTAACGGTAAATTGACTGTATCAGAAAACGTGGCTGACTTGGGAGGAATCGCAGCAGCGCTTGAAGCAGCTAAGAGAGAAGCAGACTTCTCAGCAGAAGAGTTCTTCTACAACTTCGGTCGCATCTGGCGCATGAAAGGTCGTCCAGAATTTATGAAACTTTTGGCTAGTGTCGATGTGCACGCGCCAGCCAAACTTCGTGTCAATGTACAAGTGCCAAACTTCGATGATTTCTTTACAACCTATGATGTCAAAGAAGGTGACGGAATGTGGCGTTCACCAGAAGAGCGCGTGATTATTTGGTAATACAAAGAGACAAGTAAAACTCCTATAATTACACCTTCCCTATCTATGTACACCCTAAAAAGTTAGATAGAATAATCTAGCTTTTGGGGTGTAGTTCATAGGGATTATGAAATTGAAGTCTTTTCTTATTTTAAAATTCATAGTAAAATATCCCTCTGTATCAAGATAACAGGAGGATTTTTATGTCTCAAAAGACTATCAACATAGGCTACGCCCGTGTATCTACTCATAAGCAAGACCTAGGATTGAAAGTGCAAATCGAAGCTCTCAAACATTGCGATAAACTTTTTATAGAAAAGGAATCTGGTGCAAATAACACTCGTCCTGAACTTACAAAAGCCTTAAAACTGGCCTCTGACTTTTCGAAAGATGGCAAGCAGGTTACTTTCACTATCTATAAGTTAGATAGACTGACTCGATCTATGTTTAAGCTACTAGAACTTATTGAACAATTTAATGAATATCATATTCAGCTAGTCAGTTTGCATGAAAAACTAGAAACAGACTCTCTTATTGGCAGGTTACTTTGCGTCATTTTAGGCTTTGTGGCAGAAAATGAGCTGGAAAATCTGAGGTTTCGCACAAAAGAAGGACTTCGAAAAGCTAAGGAAAATGGTGTTAGATTAGGAGCAAAACGGATTTCAAAAGAAAAGGAGGAGCGGATACTTAACAAATATCTACATTCAAATATAAGCATACGTAATATTGCAAAAGCTGAACAAATTTCTACATCAACCCTATATAAAGTGTTAGAACGCAATAAAGTGGCGAACAATCGTCAAAAAAAAACGGAAAATCATTGCTAAAAATAGGGAAAAATGGTAGAATGAAGCTGTAAATTTGTTTCGATTAACGACCGTTTGATGAAACAGTCAAAACAACAATATGAATATTTAAAAAATACGAGTTTAACAGTGTTTTTAACCTGTATTAGACTGGTATTTTTTGTGTATCGTTTAACGGTCGTTACGCGATACACTTAGTTCCCTATCTCTAAAGTAGTTAGCGAGCTTATGGTAACAAAAAATTTAAAAATTATTAAGATATGTAATAGTGTAATAGCTGTATTGTTCAGTTAATGGATAAAGGTTCATTTAAGGCTTCTATCAAGAACATTAAATGTTTAGAGAATGAGTTGGCTCAAAATTTTGCTTTTGTGGTCTTGAAAGGAAGTTGATTTTGTTATTTTATAAGCCTAAAAAGGCAATTTTACATTCCCAAGGAGGAAAAATTATGAATAAACTAACTAAACTAGGTATTGTCACTTTCTCTGCTGTAACTCTTAGTGCTGCCGTGCCAACTTTGGTGCGTGCCGAGGAAAACGTTGCGCCGCAGCCAAATGTTGCTGCTAAACCTAATGTTGCTCAACCAACACCTGCACCAAAACCTAATGGTAGCTGGGTTGATTTCAGTATGCTCGACCCAATCGCTAAACCAAAACCAAAGCTAGACAAAGAAGTTTCAAAACCTGCTGAAAAGCCAGTAGAAGAGCCCGCTCCTGTCGAAAAACCTTCGACCGAGGGCAACATTCTTGCAAACGGAACAGATGAGGCTATCGCAGAGGACAAGAAAAATGCTGAGATCGAGAAAAAATACAACGTCGATCCAACCAATCAGCTACCCGAGCCAGGTCTACCAATCATAACACCTGAGCCAGAACAACCTATAACAGATTCTAAAGAGATGAAGAAGATGGTAGCAGAGGATTTAGCCTATAAGAAAGGAGCAGCTAAGACTCAAGAAGAGTACAATAAACTGATAGCTGAGGCTAATGAGAAGCTTTGGGCTGCTGACGGAGTTGATATGGATGAACTGATCCATAGACTAATCCCAGAAAAACCTGGAGCCGTGCCAGCATTCTCAGATATAAGCGTTCGAAAATATGAAATCCAAGCAGATTTCTTAGATGCTGATCTTGTCCAAAAACATGGATACACTACTGAATCAAGAATTGATAGTCCAAAACAAGCAGAAGTTAGCTCTACATGGAACGTACATGACAAAGATAGCGCAGATGGAATACTAACAGCAAAAAAATTCTCCGACTACACTTTTAGCCACGTTGTAAAAGCCGCTGCAGATCATCCAGATATTGATCCAGATCCAAAGGTTGTCAGAGTTAGTTATGATGCAGCCTATGCTTTGCGTGGTTCTGGTTACAAAAATGGTAAAGGAGATAATCTTTTCCGCTACTATTTTATTTACACTAAAAATAAACCAGTAGAAGAAAAACCGAAAGATCCGCAACCAGCGGAAACGGAAAAACCTGCTGAAGTTTCGAAACCAGCGGAGACAGTTGAACCAACTGTGCAGCCGAAACCAGCTGAGAACAAGCCGGTTAAAACTCCAATTCCGAATCCAAAACCAGCAGAAAACCCTCAACCAGAGGTTAAACCAGCAGAGCAACCACAACCTGCTAAACCAGTAGAACCAGCTGAAAATGCTGGATTGCCAAAGGTTCCTTATCGAAACGACCAGCCAAAACGTTGGTTTAATAACGGAACAGGTCGTCCTACTCTAACAACAAACGACCTTGCGGCTCCACTTCCTGCTGAAAATGTAGAAAAAACATCTTACGGTTGGTGGACAGCTGAATCAGACTTGCTTCATGCAGGCTCTCATATAAAAGTAAATACTTTTAATTCGAATTTCAATAATCCGATGTTCGAAAATGGTAAAGAGATAAAATTTAAAGGTAGCGGATTTGGAGATATGGACAGTAGGCTTAAACCTGCTCTTGTTCGAGTAAAAGTTCCAGAGTTGGAAGGAATGAACTACGAAGCTTATACAATCTTCTATGAAGTTCCTAATAAAAATGGAAATCCAACTTACGGAACAAATCGAACTCTCCAAGGTGGTGGAATCTCTTTGAGTATCAAATCGAAAGAGAAACAAGAGGATATCCAGGTTTATACATTAACTAAGGATAAAAAACTAGAAGAACTCTATTATCCAGGATTCCCAAGTGAGGACAAAAATCGCTATGATGCGAAAACTAAAACTCATTCATACAATCTATTTGGTGAAACCTACGATACTTATGTTTTCTTCTTTAAGAACCCTGCTGAAAAACAAGCTGAGCAAGTAAAACCTGAAGTTAAGCCAAGTGAGCAACCTAAGCCAGACAAGCAACCAAGTGTTCCTACTGTTCCAGCTGAGCAACCACAACCTGCTAAGCCAGAGAAACCAACTGAACAACCTGTGAATCCAGTTGCTCCAATAACACCGATAACTCCCGTAACGCCTACGCTTAATCCAGCCATCCCAAACAATACTCGTGTTCTTTCGAACAAAGCTGGAAGCGTTCAAGTGCATGGTTCAGAAGCAACACTCAAAAATGTCAGCTATATCAAGGTAGAAGAAACCAAGCCGACTTCACTTGAATCAAAAGACTACAAGGCATTTGACATTCATCTATATGACGCGAATGGTAAAGCTATCCAGCCAAATGGCATGGTTCTAGTAAGTCTTTCTGCTGATAAGCCAGTTGAAAATGTTTACTATGTTGCTCCAGATGGTACTTTACAGGCATTGAAGTTCAAACAAGATACAGATAAGGTTACTTTTGAAACCAATCACTTCAGTATCTATGCTATGACCTTCAAAGTTGCCGCAAGCCGTGATAACGGAGGTAGTACAACTCCTGTTCCAGTTGTAAATAGTAGTAATACTGAACAAAAAGGAAATGACGCAAGTAGTACAAAAACTCAAGCTGAGTCGTTAGCAACTAAGACTGAAACTATTTCGAAACAAGTAGCTAAGACTTTGCCAAATACTGGAGAAAATCACTCAATTCTCGCCACCCTATTTGGAATGTTAACTCTAACTGCTGGATTATTTAGCTTTCGTAAGGAGTCAGAATAACTCCAATTCATAGTTTATCTATCAAATATTTTAGACTGTGAAAAAATCAATTTGAGGAGATGATTTAGAAAATCTTTTCATGATAAAACGCATAATATCAAATTATCTACATCTGATATTATGCGTTTTTTATAATTCTAATACTCTTCGAAAATCTCTTCAAACCACGTCAGCTTCGCCTTGCCGTATGTATATGTTAC